>DMTS01000020.1 GCA_003477045.1 Candidatus Delongbacteria bacterium | reverse complement strand
TCCGTCTTTTATTTTAATTGTCATATAGCCTGCAAGGGCGTTCATTTCGGAACCGTTAATATAAATAGTTCTTTCAGGGTCGGTTTCAGGCTTAGAATCATATCCGATAAGGTTCTGGATAAGTGAGCTTACATCAAAATGACACTTTACGGTTTCAGCCAGGTTGTTAAGCGAATCTTTCTGATTTATAGGGATGAAAATAAAAGGAACTTTGTAAACTTCCTTTTCAAACCAGCCATGACCTTTTTTGCCCTTGACCTCACCGAGCATTTCGCCATGATCCGATGTGAATATGAAATATGTTTCTTTAGGGCTGTTCATTTTAAGATAGTTATAGATTTCGGTAAAAATATGATCGGTGTAAAGAACGGTATTATCGTATGTATCCTCAAACTTAGCGAATTCTTCAGGGTATTTGTTTCCGAAGGGTGAGTGAGATCCTCTCTGATGAAGAACGATAAAATTGTTTTTGTTCAAGTCAATTCGTTTAAGCATTGAAAAAAGATCGTAGTCTTGAGTTGTTACCTCATTTAAGTATTTCGGCAGATCTTCTTTCGGAGTGTAGAAATCAATATTTTCGGCAGAAAGAAGGTTGTAAACGATCTCAAGCTGGCTTGCGGACTGATTTGATATGAAATGTGTTTGAAAACCGTTCTCTTTTGCCAGCTTGAAAATATTATTATTGTAAGTTATTAACTGGTTGCTTGCACCGGGGTATTTAATGCGGTTAGTCAGCACGGCAAAAGCGGATCGCGTCATAGTTCCGCCCGCATAAATTGATGCGGAAACGAATGGTTCGGCCGAATTGAGCGAATCAAGACGCGGAGTCGTTTTTTGATCATATCCGAGCAGCGACAGTCTGTCGTCACGCAGGGATTCGCCGATCACAAAAATAATATTTCTGTCGGGATTATTCTGAATAAGAAAAGGAGCGTTCAGCTCCGGAAAATCAGCTACATGACCGGTAATTACTTTCGGAAGGATGCCGACCACAAAATAATTCATGCTGCGCATATAATTCTCGAAAGAATGCCTGTTCGGTCTGACATAGATGAATCTTGCTGTTTTCTCATCAAGCTTCTCACCGGAATAGAAAACAAAAGCCCAGATCACTGCGGCGTGTATAATCAGAGCCGCGAAGAAACCCGACCATGAATACTTGAAAGTTATCATTTTATCCTGAAATTTCCGGTTCAGATAAATAAGCACTGAAGCTACAAGCTTAACGATCAGCAACGGAACAATCATCGCGATGAATTCAGGCAGAAGTGATTCGAAGACTTCACCTGTGCTCTGGAATATCTGCATAAAAGCTATAGGCTGGATGTAATTCCCGAAATACTGGAAATAGAAGAAATGCGCCATCACCGAAAGCATTATTAAAACTATCAGCGTAATCCTAAGCCATAACTTTGATATGAGAGACAATGCGAGAAATAAGGCTAAAGGATAAACGATGTTTCTTTTATTGGGCATAAAATCATAAGAACTGTTGTAAAACGAATAGATCATATCTCCCGCCATAAATATCACAAATGACAATAAAATATAGATCATTGAGAAAAATGTTTTTTTCATAAACGGCTACTCTTTTGTCGGAAAAATAGTGTCTATCAGGTTATGCTTTTTCAGATACTGCTTGATCACTACAAGGTCGGGATGGAAATCCAGTTCGCCCCAGTCTCCTTCATCACATCTTGAAAAATTAACAGGATATCCCTTATCAATTATTTCCTGAATAGCTCTGAGATAGAAAACATCCCTGTTCTCTTCTTTTCTGACCATTTCTTCGAGCTGACTTACATAGATCTTCGGTCCTGCGCCTGAAAATTTTATTATTCCTACAGATTCTCCGTTTGCTTCAGCGACCGGGATCTTTTTGCTTACCTGTTGAACGAGCCCGTTAGAGTGAATTACCTTCATGTCATCATCGTCGTAAGCCTTCTTTTCGTCAATTACCATAGTAATGTTGCTCTTACTTTTTAAAAGGTTCTCTATTACAGCAGGCTTAAAAATATCGTCGCCGTTGATGGAAATAAATTCATCTGCCATAAAATGTCTCGCCATCCATACAGAGATCAGGTTGTTCGAGCAATCATAGAAAGGATTATACACAGTGTTGATATTGAAATCATTTTCATACTTTTTAATTTTAGCTTCGATCTGTTCCGCTCTATAGCCTACGATAATGGTAACATCTTTTATGTTATTTTCTTTAAGGCTGTGAAGCTGTGATTCAAGCATAGTTATTCCGTTCCCGATCTCTATCAGGCTTTTCGGCGTATTTTTAGTTAAAGGGTATAATCGTGTACCTTTTCCCGCCGCAATTATTATCGCTCTCATTTTATATCTCCGTCTGTTTTGTTTACAATAGCTTTATCGTCCTTTTTAAAGTCGTATTCCTTAACCGGTGTTTTCCAGTCTCCGTACCTGTAAGCCAGATAATCCTCATACTTCTCCGGAACAGAATATTTGTATCCGTCAAATTCATGCTTGATAAGGTCGTCGTAAAAATGACTAGGTGCTGATTTAAGAACAGGCTGCTTTATGCCCACTGTCCAGAAATATTTATCTTCGACCTTTTTCTTTACAAAAATATCAAGAAGGCTGTAGCCTTTAAGAAGAAGGAACCTTGTTTGTATTTTAACAAGCCTGACCGAACCTTTCGGAAAGTGCGGCATATCTTTTTTTGATCTTCTTATCCTCGTTCTGTATCCCGCCAGCCAGAACTTATATCTTATTTTAATAAGCTTATCAAGATTGTCATCTGTGATCGTTAAGTCCATATCGTTATCCCAGGGAAGAAGCCTGTTCTCTCTGATTATACCGAGGAGTGTTCCGCCTTCAAGGGTATAAGGAATATTGTTTTCATCAAGAATGCGGCAGACATCGCGGAGCATTTTTCTCGCTGTGATCTCGATATGTCCTGTAAGTTTTAAATTTCCTGCCATTATTTAAGATGTCCTCTCCTNNAGATGACCTTTACGCAGCGCTGAATATTCCCCCGGATCGGCAAAAGTTCTGTCCAGAGCCGTTCTAAGTTCAACAGGGTTCTGAATATCAATACCTTTGTCTGTCCTTGAAGAAGTCCTGTATGTTATCACCGGTTTGTCAAGAGCCATAAACTCATATATTACTGATGAAGTGTCGGAGACCATAACATCAGCTATGTACAGGTAAGGTGTTATATCGTAAGTGTCAACTATCTTAATATTTTCATTTCCGGAGTTCTCGATCGATTCAATTATTTTCTTATCCATGAATTCATGGAACTTGATTATCCAGATTTCGTCAGCATTTATTATTCCGGGTATTACGGGCAGAAGTTCATCCGCTGACTGAAGCTTATCAGAGAAGGTCGGGGCATATAGAATTATTTTTTTATAGGCCGGGAAATTAAATTTCTCGCGTATTTTTTCGTGAGGATAGCTCATAATATAATCCATCTTGGGCCAGCCTGTCTCCTTAACCAGAAAATATCCGTACCTCTGCTGCAGTTTATTGAATCTTTCAGTCACGATAGGACCGGAAGTAAGATAAACATCAAAAAAATGTCTGATCTCATAATGCGATTCTTTTTCTATTCCTATTCCGTGAAAGATCTCCACCTTAAGTCCGGGAAGTCTGAAATCTACATAATTGCCCGGAGACAGGCAGTAGTCGGGATTAAATTCCTTCCCTTCTTGGACAGTCGTTATAATGTCCTTATCCTGCCAGATATTTTCATCTTTAAGTCTCTGATTTACTTTTCTTGAAACCATAATGACATAATCGTTCACTTTTGAAGCGTCGAGGTATTCCATAAGAGGCTGGACTATCGGTATCGAGTAAAATTTTGATATGTAGAAAAGATATTTCATTATTCCCTTATCTGATTTTTAATTTCTGTAGTTGATATACCTTCAGTCCGGGGCAGATAGACCACTTCGCAGTTTTCTTTCAGAAAATCGAATTTACCTTTCCAATCATCGCCCATCACAAATATATCTATTTCATTATTTTTGATGTCTGAAATCTTCTGCTCCCAGTTGTTTTCCGGGATCACTTTATCAACATAAGTTATAGCTTTTAATATCTCTGCTCTCTGCTCATACGGATAAGTGCAGACTTTTCCTTTTATCAGATTGAATTCATCTGTAGAAACAGCTACGACAAGATAATCGCCGAGAGCTTTAGCCCGCCTTAAGATATTAAGATGCCCTATGTGAAACAGGTCGAATGTTCCGTAGGTGATCACTTTTTTCATTTAACAGCCTTATTTTCTTTTAAATACTTATCGAGTTCTTCAAATTTTTCATAGACCATTTCAGGAGTAATATTGAATGAGTTGTCTTTCGGGTCTTTGAAATCTAAATCCCTCAGATATTTGTGTATCGGAAGATGCCATGCCGTCCATTTCAGCGGATGTGTCTTTGGTCCGAATATGGCTATCGAAGGCGTATCCTGCGACACGGCAAGGTGGATTATTCCGCCGTCGTTGCCTATGTAGATAAAGGTTTTCTGAAGCAGAGCTGCCGCCTGATTGAATGTAGTTTTGGGAGCTATGACAGGCTTGTTCTTCATTAATGAAGCCATCAGCTCGACTTTCTCGAGTTCGCCCGGTCCCCATAAAAGCACAACTTCGCAATCTGTTTTCTCTTTTATCATGTCGGCGACTTTTGCGAACCTTTCAAATTCCCACTGTTTCCTGTAAACCGGAGTGACAGGGGAGAAGATGACAAGTTTTCTCTCATTCAAGGAGGCTTCTTTAAGCCATTTATCAATATATTCAATTGAATCCGGTTTAACATGATAAAAAATATTATCGGAAGTTTCATCTATTCCAAGCGGTTTCAAGAGCTTGAATTTAGCTCTTGCCGCATAGATCCTGTGATCCCTGATCTCGCTGTAATTATAGACCCAGTTGAATCCTTTCAGCCATGTCCATGGTTTCACTTTTTTCCATCCCAGCCTGTATTTAGCCCCGCTGAAAAAAGTTATCTGAGATGAGCCGGGGCCTCTGATCTGATCAATTATCATATCATATTTAAGCTTCCTGACCTTAAAAATAGTCCTGATCCTTTCCATGTAGTAAGCGAGAGTCTTGCCTTTCTTCTTCTCCATCAGGATAAGATCATTCAGATTCGGATTATCTTCAAGAATCACTCTGAATGGTTTCTGAATGAGGTAATCAATGACTGCATCAGGAAATTTCTTCCTCAGCGCAGGCATGTAGGCAGTATTCAACAGCACATCTCCGAAGGGTTTATATTGAATTATCAAAATTCGCTTTATTTCTTTAAGCTGATCTTCGGTCAGCTTCAGTCCGGTCTTACCCAATTTTATCCCCGGTTATTTCTTCTTATAATCGACATATTCTTTTTCTTCAACAAGATCCGATTTGTATTTAAGATTGATATCTTTTTTGATCTGTGCTCTGTCGTCGTTAATAAAATACACCGACCTTGCAAGCTCGATGAAATCTTTATCGAACTCTTTTTTCTGCTCTTTTATCCTGATGTCATCCTCAATGTGCCAAAGCTTAAGGTTTACTTCTTTAAGCGCTTGAAATTCTTTTGAATTTACTGTTATTCCTGCGGAGTTCATCGGTACCGTAAGTATTTCGTATTCTTTTTTGACATTAGCTTTTTTAGCTTCATCCTTAAACTTTTCAAGCTTGATCGCAAGAATGGTCACTTTGTCAACCAGTTCGCCTGTGGAAATTTCAATTTTCATGGCTGTTTTCCTTTATTAAATTATTCATGATCTCTGATAA
>DMTS01000161.1 GCA_003477045.1 Candidatus Delongbacteria bacterium | reverse complement strand
GATAAATTGTTTTACCGATCGGTTTGACTGTAGTGTGGATTTGCATTGAATATTCGTTGAGTTTCTCTTTTGTCTCCTGTAGTTGATCGAGTTTTTGAAATGCATCGTCGCTTAGATTCGCTTTCTGCTTTGAAAGATTAAGAGAATTTGCAAGCTGTTCAAGAACTTCTTTTTTATTCGCTTTATGACTGTGAAGAGTTAAACAGAATTCATCGAGCCCGGCTGCAGTAAGCCTTCTTCGTACAACTTCGAGCGCGGCCATTTTTTCGGATACGAACAATACNNTACTTTCTTACCCGCTGCTAAACATTCGGCAATAATATTAGTGATCGTTTGGCTTTTACCTGTACCAGGCGGTCCCTGAAGCACAAAGCTGACTCCATTCTTTGCGAGCAGAATAGCATCCTGTTGGCTTGAATCAGCATCAACAACCTGAAACAGGTCAGATGGAACAGTTTGTGCGTCGTGGTCATAATCATTAAAATCCTCTAAATGCTGCTCAATAGATTTTGCATCTCCTGTCAAAGCCTGCACAACAGAATTTCCGCATATCTTGTCTTTGTGTATATCCAAATCCCGATACATATTGATCTTCAAAAAAGAAAGCAAAGACAGCCCTGTATCGGCTACGACTTCCCATTTATTAGTATTTACAAGAGAAGAAATTTTTTCAAAATAATCAGAAAGACTCTCAATAGGGTCAAATTCCGGTAGATTAATCCCGAAATCATTTGACATCTTATAAACAAGAGTAGGATTAAGTGTAATCTCGTCCTCATGCAAACTTAGAACAAACGGAGAAATAATAGATTCGACGGTAAGAGAAACAGGAACAAGAATGATAGGTGAAAACAAATCCTGGTCGGAACTCTTATCTTCGCGCCATTTCAAAAAACCGAAAGATAGATAAAGTATATTAACACCCTGCTCCTCCATAGCTATCTTAGCTTTATTCCTAAGGTTTCTGAGAGTTTTCTGCTGATCCTTAAGAGACTGATTCGTAACGACATCACTTTCGGAATAACTTTTACTATCTATATGTGAAACATCCGATCTATCTTCGTCATAATAGGGAAACTCAAGCGGTTTCTCATTAACAACAAAACTTTCCCATAAATCAAAAATTGAGGGTTGCTGAATACGCATATTAGAACTTTTGGAATTACGATAATTGAGCAGGCGGTTTCTCTTACTCAGATCAAGCAGTTTACTCTTCCATATCTCAAGCTTAACATCAATATTCGTCATTCTAAAGAACCCCACATTTAAAACTAGGTGAGTAATAAAGCTGAAAAATTAAAGAAATATACAAGAATAGTCAAGGTTATTCGGGGTTATGAAAGTCGACATCTTTTTAGTACAAAGTCATAATTTTGAATTATTCTTTATCCTTGCTTTCGCTACCTGAACTTTGTGTTTGTCCCGCAGATTGTGGCGTACTTACTATTTCTGAAGCACTTGTCGGAACGATTTCTTTTGCAGGTGCAGTCGTAAGAGGTGATAATTTTTGCGCTCCATTAAAACTCGCAGTCAATGAATCTATGCCTGTGGGTGCAATCCTCTGTGCGCCATTAAAACTTTCCTTGATAATTACTACTTTTTCTTTCGTTTCTTTTTTCTCAGTCATGTCATTTTCCTTATTTTTAATACCATTAGTTGCGATAATAACACCTATAATTGTAGCTAATAAAATCCCAAAGACAAACGAATAAATACTAATATAATCAAGTATTCTTAGTAGCGGATCACTATCGTTTTCCTTTTGAATTAATTTCTCAATATAAACTGCGTTGCGTGTNNGCAGAGATGAATAAAATGAGTTGGACTTTAGTTGTAACTCCGACGGTTGTGAGCAAGGTTAATAATAACCCGATAGCTCCAGCAGACAAAATTAGTATGCTTTTGTCATACTCCATTTTCGTATTAAACCAAGCATTGACTTTAGCCTCGTAATACACTATTTCTTTATCATCTGACATAATTCATCCATGTTAAAACATACGTTACTGTATTTAAAACATTAGGAATATAGCTGAAGTCTAGAAATTATGCAATTGATATTCATGTTTTCTCCTGCATTTTTACACTTTTTACAGCCTTTGTTACGCACAATTGTGCAAGTGTGACTATTTTACCAACCTCAATATCTCATCCGCTCCAACAACAGCACCATTCACTGCGGTTCTTAATTTTTCAGCCAGCTTCTCAGCTTTTTCGCGAATTTCAGAACTGTTTAGGGTGTTCTGTATAGCTGATCTCAATTTAACGACAGTCAGTTTTGATCTTGAGAGAGCTTTAGCAGCAACTCCGATCCTTTCAGCCCGTAATGCATTATCGAACTGGTCAGCGAAGAACGGGATTATAACTGACGGTTTTCCCGACTTGAAAACATTAGCGCATGTACCAATCCCTGCATGATGTACGATGAGCGAAGCGGATGGAAACAGCTTATCATAGGGTTCGAATGGTGTGGTCATAATTTTAGTATATTTCTCAGTTATTGAAGGATCTGTACAACCGACAAGGATACACGGTTTATTCAGGTTGTCACATGCCTGAGATATCTTGTCATATACATCAGATGCGATATTCCGTGCGCTTGTTCCCATAGCTACGATGACAGGTGAAGGATTTTCTTTAAGAAATGCACTTACTTCATCACTTAACTCTCTGTCGCTGCTTTTGACAGGAAAAGGAAAGCCGGATATCTTAAGGTTTTTTGGATCATCATCTGCATAACCGCGGAAATCCCCGGACCATAAACCAAGGATCAGGTCTGCTCTGCTGAACATATCGCTGAACAAATGTCCTTTAAATTCAATACCGATGTCCGAGGCTACTTTTTTCAGACTGTGATCCATGAACTTTTTCACAACTAATGATCTCAATATCGTAATTATGGAAAGGACTTTCTTCAATAAAGCAGGCTCTGTAAACTTTAAAGGATCGTTCAATGAGATGATCGAAGGGTCTGAAACAGAAAAAACAGGCAGAGGCTGAAGACAGATTATCACATGCTTGATATTAGCGTCCAGAGCCGCCCATTGAGAACCTATACACAGCGGATGGCTTACGACCGCATCAGGTCTGAATGAATGAATTGCTTTCGTTATATCTTCATACATCTGTTTCTGACGCGGAAGATATCCCTGTCTCCATATCTTTGGACCGCCTTTCAGAGTTGCTATATCCGTATTATTTCGAATGAATTCATCTACATCAAAAGGTTCACCTGATGTAATGACTTCAAATCCTCTTTTTTCAGCCTTAGACTTATCGAACGGATTCAGAGCAAATAGTATTTCCGCACCTTTATTTCTGAGTGCTTCTCCCAAATACAGAAATGGATTCAGATCACCCTGCGTACCACCTGTTGAAAGAATTATTTTCATTTACTCACTCCCTTCTCTCTGTGTTCCGTATTAGGAATATAGTTCTGCCCGGGTGTCAAGTCAACGGAGATTTTACTTATTATTTCGTTTTACTTTAACAGTAGTAACTTTCCCTGAGATATCAGACCCGGAGTGACTACTTTTATTACATAAAGCCCCGCGGACAGTTTTTCAGACCTCAGATCATAGCTGTTGCTTCCTTTTACCGCGTTCGCATAAGTAAATTTACATGCCAGCTTGCCTGAAGTGTCGTATATGAGTATTTCTGCCTTAGAGGCTTCTTTAGCCTGAAAAGTGATCCTCGCCGAAGGATTTGCGGGATTTGGATATATCTGGAGCATTTGTATTTTTTCAGGCACTGATGATATGCTGTTCTCAGGCTGAAATTCAAAAGCTCCCATGTCAATTGTCCCGTTGGAAACCCTCGGATTGCCGATCAAGTCGAATTGCGGCTGTTCGAGATCAAATTCCCCGCCGTTATCTATGCAGGGGGAGTCTTCGGAAAGAATTCCGGGGAATATTTGTGAGCCCAGAAAAGCGGGATCATCATCAATATTGCCGTTGTAGCCCGTTATACCCCCGATATTGTTGCTGAATGTGAATTGAGGTTTGGCGTAATGAACCTGCGGTGAGGCGTAAGTATGACTTCTTCTGATAATATTATTTGCCAGGAACGGTTTTGATCTGAAAGTAAAAATCGCACCCGGCTGGTAATTACCGTCATAAGCCGATAATTTGTTGTCCGTCATTGTATTATTGTATATGAACGGGGAGGAATTGATCACGCATAAAACAGAACCGTTGTTTTTTGCATAATTTTCGTAGAACAGGCTGTTGTTTATCGAAAGATTCGAATTATTGAAAAGCGATATCGCGGCTCCGTAAATTGCCGTGTTATACCTGAAAATGCAGTTCTCGATCTTTATTTTTGCGAAGTTATTGAAAAACATAGCTCCGCCCGAATAATCCGACGGTCTGTCCATTGCCTCGCTGATAGATTTTGCGTATTCGAACACGCAGTAACGGAATATCGAACTGTCGTTTGTAGAAAGTGTTTTATCGAAGATGATCCCTCTCCATGAACTCTTGTTCGATGTAAAATCATTGTAAGGATCAGGTTCAAATGAAGTGAAGATTACTCTCTCTTCAGCCGTACCTTCAGCTATAAGTGTTCCTTCGACGGTTATGTTATACGGTCCGTGGAAGAGCATTACAGTGCCCGGCAGTATATTTAGCGCTGCATTATTCTCAATGACAATATTTTCATAAATGTTAACTGTGTCAGCTTTGACAATAGTGTTTTCTATTATTCTTGCTCCGATGCTGATATTTCCTCCGGTCAGCTTTGATGAATAAATTATTTCTTCTTTACATTTTGTTCCTTCGGGAATATAGAAAGTTTCGCAGCCGTAACCTTTTGCGGGGGAATCTGCTTTTAGCCTGAAATCAAAATTTTCAGGGTCCGAGATCATAGGGTCAGTTTCTGTTATGTTATTATAAGGTGCCGAACCGGCATCAGCCCACGGTGCGGGCATTGCTCATCCGTACTCTCAGAGCATAGAAAAATCTGCGAGTGGCTCTCCCGGAAATGCAGGATTATAGCTCCAGTTCTCAATTACTCCGGGAAAACCGTACCAGCTGAAAGCCGAAAATGAAATGCTGGTTCCTGTACGCACCATCTCCGCAGGGAAAGAATCATACTGCGGAAAATCNNCCCGCTCCCTCCATCCTGATGCCGAAATCCACGGGCTTGTAGAATGTTACATTCTTAACTGTTCCGTGCGGAATGACATAATTACCATCCCCTGAAGGAGTTCCGGTATATCTTAATGTCCCGCCTATGATCACGCAGCTGTCAATATCGAGAATACTGTCGGTATAAGCTATATGAATGACCGAATTTTTCAGATCTATCAAAGCTCCGTTACCGTTGATCTTTACGCTCTTCTCCTCAAGCGTATCGAAAGCAAATGTCAGCGGATTATAATACCACCCGAGAGAAAGACCTCCGGTATAAAGCCTGCCTTTTTCGAGATTTAAAACCTTATCGTATTTACCTTCGGGGCCGGCGGCGTCATAGACCTCCTTTAGAGTGACCGGAAAAGATACTGCCGCAAAGATGAGTATCAGCAGCTGTAATTTTTTCATTTGTAAACCTGTTTTTTTTATAATTATACGAACAAAGTGATTTCATAGCAAATGATTTATTTATCTTTTAAAAGCTTGGCATAAATTCAGAACGAGCCGTATGTCTTTAAGAAAAAATATAAATCCTCTGCCGGTTCGCGTTCACTCCAGATCATTATGTAATTAATGCTAGTATTTTTTCGAAAGACATATGGCGAGTGATATTATAAAAGATCACCCTATTGAAAGTACCGAACCCCGTTGTTATCCGACTCCCAGACCTCGATCATGTGGATCTTCAGATTGCCGTCGTTGACTTTCTCTGAGATGTCCTGAAAGAGTATCCGTGCAATGTTCTCAGCCGTGGGATTGATGCCGTTAAAAGTCGGATGTTCGTTAAGAAAAACATGATCAAATTTATCAATTTCATCCCTCGCTATTTTCTTAAACTCTTTAAAGTCCAGCGAAATACCGATATTATTAAGTTCCTCGGCACGGGCGAATACTTTTACCTTCCAGTTGTGCCCGTGAAGATTTTTGCACTCGCCGTCGTAATTGATCAGCTTGTGCGCAGAAGAAAAATGATGTTTAACAATTATTTCGTACATTTCAGCTCCTCAGTTTTTTCAGAAGAGTGTAAATTTCAGACAGCCTTATTTCGATCTCACCGATAATATCTTCTTTACTGATCGAGCCTTTTTTTATGTCTGAAGCAACTTTCTCGTCCGTAGTGATCTCGTATCCCGTATAGACCATTGAAAAGAACATATTTACAGACGTCTTACCTTTATTTTGAACCTCATAAACATCAAGTCCGATGATCGGGACAAATGCATCGTCATCTTCGAGAAGCGACTGCATGAAACTCTTAATACCGTCCTCGGCATAGCTTTTCCAGCCTGCAAGTTCAAAATTAACTTCCGTCCTTGACGAATTGATACCGTTCTTGAATTCTTTGAATTCGGGCGTGGGCTGAGGTTTATCGATCTTCAAATTCTTAACCGAAAGATTCAGGCCGTAAATCGAATCCGCTTTCGATTGAAAATGATCAATAAATCTTTTAATTATCTCGCTCTCATTAAGATTTAACATTCTAATCCTTATTCATTCTTAAAAATGCCGGCACTTCATAATCGTCGTGCTGGAATTTTCCGTTCTTCATAACGGCTACAAGTTCCTTTTCAGGATCTGTAGCTTTAACATCCTTGACAGAACCCATTTTTTCGTATTCGGTCCTCTTATCCTTTCTCATGCCCGAATCGAATCCTGTAGCTATGACAGTCACTCTCACCTTATCTCTCATATCATTATCCGTAACCACTCCGAAAATAACATTCACATCAGTAGTGCCGGCTGCATCATAGATAAGCTCCATTGCCTGATCCACCTCGAAAAGCGACAGCTCTTCGTTTGCGCATATGTTAACAAGAATTCCTTTAGCTCCTTTAATATCAATATTTTCAAGTAGAGCGCTCTGAATTGCAGTCTGAGCAGCTTCTATGCAGGCATGTTCGCCTTCGGCTTCCCCGACGCCCATCATTGCATCTCCCATGCCTTTCATTATAGTTTTAATATCGGCGAAATCTAGATTAATCAGACCTCTTACAGTAATAAGGTCCGCTATCCCTCTGACAGCCTTATAAAGAACTTCATCCACCTGAAGGAATGCTTTTTTTATCGATGTTGTCGGATCTGTCGTTGACTGTGCCAGCCTCTGGTTGTGCACTATGATCAAGGCATCGACATTCTCTTTTAATTTCTGGATACCTTTTTCCGCATTCGCGTACCTTTTTAAACCCTCGAATTTGAACGGTTTTGTAACGATAGCGACAGTAAGGATCCCAAGTTCAGCAGTTATATCGGACAAAACTCCCGCAGCTCCCGTACCTGTTCCTCCGCCCATTCCCGCAGCTATGAAAACCATATCCGCGTCAGACAGAATGTTAACCATCTTTTCCCTGTCCTCTTCCATAGCCTGACGGCCTATATCTGGATTTGCACCCGCTCCAAGGCCTTTTGTGGTCGCTGTTCCAATCTGTATTTTCGTATTTGCTTTGGAAAGCTGAAGGGCCTGAGCGTCGGTATTCAAAGCTATGAATTCGACACCCTTAAGTCCCATGTCTATCATGCTGTCAACGGCATTACAGCCTCCGCCGCCTACGCCGAGTACTTTGATCTTCGCACTTCCTTTGATCTCATTGTCGAATTCAAAAACCATAGTTGACATTATATCCTCCATTTATATTTTATATTAAGTCAGGTCGGAAACGAATTTTTTCAATCTGTCCCATATTTTTTTCTTTTTCCCCAAGTCTTCGTCTTCACCGAATATATCGTTCCTGATTGCGTATTTTACAAGCCCGATAGCCGTAAAATAGTCTTCGGTAAAATCTTCCGTCTTGCCTTTGACACCCGTTACTTTTCCCTTTACTGTCCTTGAATTGTTGATCTCAGAGAACAGTTTATCGGCTCCGTTCAGCCTGCTTCCCGGGCCAGTGATGATCACCGGTGAATGAATCTGCCTCTGGTACGAACCCTTATATATCTCTCTCGTTACAAAATCATAGATCTCTTTCAGCCTTGCTTCCGTGATCTTTGAAATATGCTCTTCTGTATATTCGTTTTTTTGTGCGGAAGAGTTCGGAACCTCGATTAACTTTTCCGGGCTCGCATCCTTTGAAAAAGCGTTGGCATTTTCTTTTTTTATTGCGTTTGCCGTAGCATAATCGGTTTTTAATAATATTTTCAGATCCTTTGTTATATTACCCGAACCAAAAGGTATTACTTTTGCCATTCTTAATATCCCGTTCAGATAAACCACCAGTTCGGTTGTCTGATCCCCTAGCGAGATCACGATCGCGCCCGCCTCTTTATCTTCCTCATCAAGCACAGCTTCGGCTGTAGCGAGAGGCGCGAAAACCACCCTGTGGTCATCTATCGAATAGCTTTCGGGAATACTTGTAAGGTTTTCCATATTCGATTTATCCGTCTGAATAACATAAACGCTGCTTCTGAGCTTGACACCGTACATATCAATAGGATTCTGCGTGGCAGGCTGATCGTCTATCTGATATTCCTGCGGTATTGAATGAAGCTCGACCTTATCGTCCTTATTGTATGCGGTCATCTTTGCGGCTTTTAAAACATCGTTCACATGGCTTTTAGTTATCTTTACCCTTCTATCCTCGTTCTCCTGCTTCCATAACGGTATTGTGGACGTTCCCGAGTACGAATTTACATTATCTCCCGATATCGACAGAACATAGTACTCGATCTGTTCTGAAAACTCAAGTTTAAGCTTGTCCAAAATCGTTCCGAACGCTTCCTTGGCTTTCACAACATCGGTAACCGTACCCTGTTTTGATGCTTTATGCGGCAGTTTTAATAATTTGAGCACTGTAATATCATCCGTTTCTGCGTCTTTAACGCATAACGCAGCTTTGATATATTTACTTCCGAGATCAATTCCCAGTATGTACATTACATCTCTCCGTATTGTTTATCCGCAAGCTTCAATTCTCTCAAAACGACCTGATCGTCGAACCTCAGATCTATATAATCGACTTTACCGAACGGAATACTGTTATATTCCTCTTTTAAAAAATTTTCCAGAACAACTATTTTTTTACGGAAATCCTCTTTTCCGATTATTATCCTTGTACTCGATTTGTTCAGATAAAGCTCTATACCTTTTTCGGTGTATTCCGCTTCAGAGATCTGATGGTACATGAGAGGACTTTTTTCGAGGGAAATATTCAGAAACTCTACAATCTCGGCAGAAACGCCGGAATTTATGATGGGAAGATCATATCCGCTTCTGGGTTTTACCTTACACAAGATTTTGCCTTCGCGATCAACATAAAATAGCTCTGCTTCATTTTTTACGAAAGCGATAGGTTCGGTTTCTTTTATATCTATTATGATAGTGGCCGGATAAACAAGCGTGATCATGGAGGATTCGATATACGGAGAATCATTCAGCTTTTTTACCGCAGAACTTCTGTCTATATCCATGATCCTGATACCTTTTTTGATCTTCGATATCCCGATAACCTGCGAAGCCTCCAGCAGATTTTCGTTCCTGACGATTACTTTTTTAAGATCGAATATATTTGTTTTATTATAATTTATTACCGCAAAAATGATACCGGCTATAAGAGAAATGCAAAATGAGACAGCGAGCGTCCACATAAACACGATCTTTGCTTTAACATAGATATTTTTCAAAAAATTCATATTAAACCTTCCCTTTTAAATCCTACGAATATAACTTCTTCCTCAAGCATAATGTTAAACCTGTTGTAAACTTCATTCTTTATTATTTTTATCAGCTCTAACACATCGCCGGCCGTTGCATTACCTGTATTTACGATAAATCCTGCGTGCATGTTCGACACCATCGCTCCGCCCGCCGATCTTCCTTTAAGTCCGCAGTCCTCAATAAGTTTTCCCGCATAATTGTCTTTAGGTCTTTTGAAAACCGATCCGCACGACGGCAGATGAATAGGCTGACTCAGTTTTCTTTTATTCATTATGTCATTCATTTTTTCTTCGATTTCAGATTTTACTCCTTTATCAAGCCTAAGCACAGCTGATAAAACTGTCATTCCTCTAAGGCTTGAATCTCTGTATCCGAAAGTCATCTGATCCCGACCGATACGCACGACTGAACCGTCTTTGAAAATATTTGCCTCATATATAAATTCTGATATTTCTTTACCGTAGCATCCCGCATTCATAATTAAAGCACCGCCCACCGTCCCGGGCACCCCTGTCAGTTCCTCGAATCCTGAAAGTGAGTTCTTAAGCGCTGCTTTCGCCACCTTGTTCATGGTACAGCCCGCATCCGCAGTTATGAATTCGCCGGAAACGCTTATATTCTTCATATTTGCCGACATATCTATCACGCATCCGTCAAACCCTTCATCCGAGACAAGAATATTTGAGCCGTTCCCGAGTATAAAATATTCGATCTCGGCTCTTTCGCAGATGCTGATAAGGGATGTAAGTTCAAGAATGCTCGCAGGTGCCGCATATATGCGTGCCGGTCCGCCTATCTTGTAATAAGTGTGGCTGCTCATCGGTTCATCAAGTTTGACCGCCATGACAGCTTTTTTTATTTCTTCAATTGTTTTCATTCTTGACCAGTTCTTTTTTTAACCTGTAAAGAATTTTGTTTATTTCGCCTGCACCCATGCTTACAACCAGATCGCCCGGTCTGACTTCTCTTTCAAGCACAAGATATAGATCTTCAAAATTGTCGAAAACCGTGGTTTTTTTCCTCTCTATTTCGTTCATATCAAGATAAATGTTCTTGCTCGAAACTGACGGATCGAATTTTTCTCTTGCCGGATAGATATGAGATATTAAAACAATATCCGCATCGTGAAAACTGCCGGCAAAAGCTTTTGAGTGATATTTTGTTCTTGAATAAAGGTGAGGCTGGAACAGCACGATCATCCTTCCTCTATGATTCAGACGCAGGTTCTCAAGAGAATTCTTTACTTCTGAAGGATGGTGTCCGTAATCATCGATAAGAATATAATTATCGTCCGAGTAAATTATCTCCTGCCTTCTTTTGACCCCTTTAAAATTTAAAGCAAGCTCCGCTATTTTTTTACCTTCTATTCCGTATCCTGAAAGGAGGGCTGCCGAAGCGAGCATATTATAAACATTGAGCTTCCCTGAGTAAAAATAGTTTAATGTTGCTATGATCTGCCCGTTTTTTATCAGATCGAACTCTGTATGAAAATTTATAAATTTTATATTTGCAGCGCTGTAATCACATTTGTTTGTAATTCCGAAGCTGACTTTTTTGCCTTGATATGATTCGGCTGTCTGAATAGTGGCTTCATCATCGCCGTTATACACCAGGATTGATCTTTCATTGAGTTTTGAGATGAGTTCTCTAAAACAGTTTTTCAAACCGCTGATATCGCCGTAAATATCCATGTGATCGTCGTCAATGTTCAGAATTATCAGATCCCGGGGAAACATTTTTAGAAAACTTCTGTCATATTCGTCGGCTTCCAAAATTATATGATCACCTTTCCCTTTATAATAGTTTGAATTCATGCTGACGGTCTCTGCTCCTATGAGCGCAGTTGCGTTTATTTCCGGATAAGTGTTCAGCATATCGGCAAGCATGGTGCTTGTTGTACTTTTCCCGTGCGAACCGCTTACCAGAACTGCATGGCTTTCTTTTGTTATAAGCCCTAGGAATTCTGCTCGTTTTATTAAGGGAATATTATTCATTTTAGCAGAAATAAATTCAGTATTGTCCTCCTTAACCGCCGAACTGTAAACAACCAGATCGGCATCTAATCCCACATGTCCGTGTCCTTTTTCAGGGTATATTCCTTCATTTCTCAGTATATGAAAATTTTCTGAGCTCAGATCTGAGCCCGAGACTTTAAATCCTTTCAGCTTTGAATGTATAGCAAGCGGAAGCATGCCTGCCCCGCCTATGCCGATAAAGTGGATCTTCATATTTGCTTTAAGACTGATCAACTTTCGTATCCGTATGTTTACTTTTATATGAGATATTCAAGAGCACTCCGATGCTGTACATTGTCATTATGAGAGATGTGCCGCCGTAACTTACAAGAGGAAGAGGAAGTCCGGTAGGCGGCACTAGGCCTAAAGTGATACACATATTGAATAACGAGTATATCAGAATAGTGAGCGTAATGCCAGATGCAAGTATAAAACCGTAATAATCAGGAGCTTTTGATGCGATCCTGAACCCTCTGAGCATTATCATAATGTAAACCGCAATGAGAAGAACAGTTCCGATAAGCCCCAGTTCATCCCCGATTATAGAGAATATAAAATCGTTGTGTGGTTCAGGAAGGTAGAATTCCTTCTGCCTTGATTCTCCCAGACCGACTCCTGCTATACCGCCGTTCCCGAAGCCGAGAAGTGACTGTTCGACCTGCCATCCTTTTCCTGATGTATCCACGCCCGGATCGAAAAAAGTTTTGATCCTGTCCATTCTATAGGGCTGCATTATAGCAATTATTATTATTGCAGGGATCAATAGTATCAGCGATGAGAAAAGATGCTTCATTTTCATTCCGCCGATATAGAACATTGCGTATCCGATCGCGAATATCATCATAGATGTTGAAAATGCCGGCTGCAGAAAGACGAGACCTACGATAGCGCACAGAATTCCGAGATGAAATACATAGCCTTTAAGAAATTTCTCAAGTTCAGACCTGTATTTATTAAGACTGTAAGCAAAATAGAATACTACCATGTTCTTTGCTATTTCTGAAGGCTGAAAACCGAATATCCATCTTTTCGCGCCTTTAATGCTGTCACCGTGATTTGAAACAAGCAGGTAAACGAGTGAAAGAACTGTAACAGCCATACCTATATACATAAAATATTTGTTGTTATAAACTTTGTAATTCAGCAGCATTCCTGTTATGAGCGCGGCAAGCGCGATCAGCGCATTCTTAACCTGGCTTGTGATAAAATAATTCTCATTATTGAATTTTTCCGCTGCGATAAATGATCCGGCGCTAATAACCATTATTGACCCGAATACAAGCAGTATCAAAACCGTTGTAAGCAGAAAGAAATCGTATTTTGTGCCGTCATCAATTGTTGATTTCGCGAACATGATCTATTCTTCCATTAATTTTTCAAGTTTCATTCCCCGTGAGCCTTTCACGGCCACCCTTGTTCCTTTTTCAGAGACCTCCATAAACTTCGCCTTCAGCTTGTCAAAGCTGTCATAATGCAATACCGAACTGCTGTGTTTCCCCCTGCCGAAAGCTGATCTCATTTCATTGCCGTAAAGCAGCACCTCTGAAAATCCCAGACTTTCAGCAAGCCTGATTATCCGCAAGTGCGAATCTTGTGATGTCGTGCCGAGTTCGAGCATATCGCCCAAAATTACGGTAAAGTCATGACCTATTGAAGAAACATCTATAAGAAAATTTTCCATTGATGTGGGATTTGCGTTATAGCAGTCAAGTATAACCTGCGAATTGCCGCATTTAACAAATTCATACCTTTTATCTGCCGGAGTATATAAACCGAGCGCAGCGGATATTTCTTCCGGTGTGATCCCGAGTTCATATGCTATCGAAGCTGCTGCTAGAGCATTTTTTAGATTCAGCCTGCCGGGAACATTAAAAATAGTAGCTGATCCTTTAAATTTAAACTCCGGAAAACCGGACTCGTTTATCTTTATATCCTCGAATTTTATATCCGGAATACCTGAAAATCCTAATGTAGTAATTTTACCTTCGTTCCAGTATTTTAAATACTCATCGTCAATATTTACGAATATTTTTCCGCCCTTTATATTCAGATACTCGAAAAGTTTCTTTTTTTCGCTAAAAACCCCTTTTTTGTCTTGGAAAAATTCGAGATGACCCTCTCCAATATTTGTGATCATACCCATATCGGGATCTGAAATTTCAGAAAGGTATTCTATCTCTCCGAAATGGTTCGTTCCGAGCTCCACTATAGCTATCTCAGTTTCATCATTGATAGAGAAAAGAGTAAGCGGAACTCCTATCTGATTATTGTAATTTTTGAAAGTCGAAACTATTTTGAATTTTTCTGAAAGTATTCCTGCCAGTATTTCTTTTGTAGTTGTTTTTCCGTTGGTTCCGGTTATTCCAATTACTTTCGCTTTGTGCTTACTTCTCCATATCTTTGACATTCCACCCAACGTTTTCTCAACATTTTCGCTATAAATAACAGGGAAATTATTACTATTGACATATCCGGAACCGACAACAGCCGCGCACATCCGCTTTTCATATGTCTGAAAAATAAAATCGTGTCCGTCCGAGTTTTGTCCCCTAAGGGCAAAATATAAGTCGCCGGGTATGATCATCCTTGAATCTGTCTTGCCTCCGGTTACAAAAATATCCTTATCAATATTCTCGAATTTTTCTATTCCGGGCGCATTTAGAAGTTCTGACAATTTAACCATTTGCCCGCCCCGTTATGTTTTTTATTACATCCGCATCGGAGTAAGGATATTTTACGCCTTTAATTTCCTGATGTTTTTCATGCCCCTTACCCGCAATAAGTATTATATCTCCCTTTCCTGCAAGCTCAATACTTCTTTTGATTGCGGTTATTCTGTCGCTTTCGATCTCGAATGAACCTGAGATTATCCCTGCAGTAATTTCATTAATTATGCTGTCAGGATCTTCATCCCTCGGATTATCGCTTGTCACTATTGTCAGGTCTGAATTTTCACAGGATATCCTGCCCATGACCGGACGCTTTTCACGGTCTCTGTTACCTCCGCATCCGAAAACTGTTATCAGTTTTCCTGTTTTGAACTCTCTTATAGTTTTTATAGCTCTTTCAAGCGCATCGGGGGTATGAGCATAATCAATTATGATCTGGAATTCATTATCATATACTTTTTCCATTCTGCCGGGAATATACACCGGTGTTTTGAAGGCTTCAACTATATCTTCTGTATTCAGTCCCAGATCGAGCGCGCAAAGGATCGCGGCCGCGGAATTGAATGCCTGAAACCTTCCGTTCAAGTTGGTCTTCACAATAAATTCTTTGTTTCCGCAGCTGTACGCTATTTCCATGCCTTCATTATAATAAGAAACTTTTTTAATAAGCAGATCAGCATCTTTTCGCGATTCGGAAAATGTTTTTACTTTATAGCCGGCAGATTTTATAAAAATATCCGAATACGGATCATCAATATTAATGACCGAAAGCCCGTCCTTCTTCAGATGGCTGGAGAAAAGTGTTGATTTTGCTTCTGCATAATCGTCCATCGTCTTGTGAAAATCGAGATGGTCCTGCGTAAGATTTGTAAAAACCGTCCTGTCGAACATTATATCCTCTACCCTGTTCAAGCTTAAAGCATGAGAAGATACTTCCATAACTGCGTGCTTTATCCCAGAATCAGCGATCTCTTTAAAATATCGCTGAAGAAATACTGCGTCAGGAGTTGTTCGTGAGGGAATGAAATTTCTTTTTCCGAGATCATATTCGGTAGTGCCCAAGAGACAGCATCTTATTTTGTTCTGCTGAAGAATATGTCTGTAAATATAAGCAGTGGATGTTTTTCCGTTCGTCCCGGTAATTCCGGTTATATTCAACTTTGCAGCCGGTTCTGAATATACAGCTCCAGCGACCGCCGATTGAATTATCCTGGAATTATCAACCTTTATATACGTAATTCCCGGGAGCATTTTCTTTATCTCAGTTTCGTAGATCACGGCTACAGCTCCCGCATTTACCGCATCCGACGCAAAATCCGCACCGTCGCTTGTTAGTCCTTTTACGGCGATAAAAACAGAATCTTTAAATTTTTCTCTAGAATCAGATATCACATGAGAGATATCTCTTTCTTGAAAATTTTTCAGATCTGAGTATTTGATCTTATTTAGAATCCCGCTAAGTTTCATGCTATTTTTTTTCCGCCAGTATTTGAGGTTTTTCCAGCTCAGGCAGTTTGCAGTAGAGACTACATCTGTCTGTTCCGCTTATCTGATCTTTTATTATATCCGATTGCTTATAGACGCTTCCTTTACCTATAATGACCGTTTCAATATCAAGTGAGTGAAGTAGTTTTACAGCTTCTCTTGCCGATAAATTAACTGCGGAAGGAGTAAGTTCGAGTTTTTGAGATGTCACACTTTTTTTTGCCGTACCTGACAATACGAGAAGCTCTTTTTCTTTTATCAGGCTGAAAGGCGCTTTTGACTGAAAAGCTATCGTCTCTTCCTCGTTTTCTATTTTGAATAATATACCTTTTTGTTTAAGTATCTTTTCCGCTTCGCCTGTTTTTATTCCTGTTAAATTTGGCACCTCTAACATTTTTATGCCCTTAGCGTTATCCGAATAGGATTTTGACCTGTTGTCGTCATAAATACGCTGAACGATATTTTTGAAAGCCGGTGCGCAGACGGTTCCGCCATAAATATTTCCTTTAGGCGAATCTATCATCACATAACAGACAAGTTTCGGATCATCGTACGGCACCATTCCGATAAAGCTTGCGTCATATGAGTTTTTTGAATACTTACCGTCGGTCACTTTTTGTGAAGTTCCCGTTTTTCCGCCTATCTTCAAACCCGGTATGTCGGCATTTGAACCTGTTCCGTTCACAACTACATACCTGAGGAGTTCTCTGACCCTTGAGGCTGCTTCAGCGCTAATCACTTTTCTTACGGTCTGCGGTTCAAATTTTTCGATTATCCTATTCTCCTGATCAATAATTCCCTTTACTATCATAGGTTTAACAAGGTTACCGCCGTTGGCTATTGCGCAGTAAGCCGTCACAAGCTGAAGCGGGGTTACGCTTATTCCCTGCCCGAAACTCATTGTAGGCATTGTCGTCTGCGACCATGATTTTACCTTTGTCAACTGCCCTTTGACCTCTCCGGTAAGACCAAGTTCTGTTTTATTGCCGAAACCGAAGTCTCTCAGATATTTATAATAAGTATTCTTGTCCAGTCTTGATAAAGCCTGAAGAGTACCGATATTGCTGGAATTTGCCAACACATCTTTAAAGCTCATCAGTTCCACTTCATTTTTATGGGAATCTTTTATTGTGAACCTTCCTATCTTGTACCCATTATTGCTGCACATGAACATATCGTTTTCATTTAAAAGGCCTTCTTCGAAAAGTATCGCAGCCGACAGGCTTTTGAATGTAGATCCTGGTTCATAAAAATCCGTAATAGCTTTGTTTTTTCTTGCAAAAGGATCATAATCTCCGGGTTTATTAGGATCGAAATCCGGAAAGCTTGCCATCGCAAGTATTTCACCTGATCCAGGCTCCATCACAATAGCCACCCCTTTCTGCCCTTTCCATTCAACAACAGCTTTGGCAAGCTCGTCTTCGACTATCGCCTGATAGTTATCATCAATAGTCAGCACGACACTGTTTCCCGGGACGGGTTCCCTCCTGTTAGTTTCTGTACCGAACGATTTTTTTTGTTTCCCGTCTTTAAAAATATATTCCCATCCGTCTTTTCCCGAAAGATGGTTTTCATATTCTTTTTCTATTCCGCTTAATCCTTTTCCGTCAATATCGATATAACCTAAAATTTGACCAGCGGTTTTTCCCTGCGGATAAATTCTGTTTGGTGTTACTTTGAACGATGCGGCTGAGCTTTCGTCCTCATTCAGGATGTTAAGAACCTGAAGTCTCTCTTTCTCGGTTAAATCGTCTGCGACCCACACGAACCCGTTCTTCTTTTTGAGCTCTTTCAGATACTTTCCCTTATCATCACCGGTAATCGCGGATATTCTCTCTGAAAGATCATTTTTATTTTTTACGAATTTCGTGTTGATCCCGAAGGCCATGTTAAAACCTATGTTTTCCGCTAGTTTATGGTATTTTCGGTCGTAGATGTATCCTTTTGGAGAAAATATCGTTATCTTTTTTCTCGATTGTTCTTTGTATTTTTTTACATAATAATCATGGTTCGTCACCGAAACCTGATACAGTTTCGCAATAATAACCATATAAACAATTAGACTGAGTATAATTATGAAAAGCACCCTCGATCTGTTCTTACTCTCCAAAACCTTTTCAGATTTTATATTTGAGGGCCGCTTTTTAATCATGAATTTACTCTTGTGTAGGGATTGATGATTCTTCCGGTTCCAGAGAAGCCAGATCAAAATTCGTTTCGAACAGCGAAGGAAGCTTTGAGAGTTCCCCAGTGTTGAATATATCATCTTTATCTATAATCGCGAAAGTTCTCAGGTTCTTGACCGAATGGGTCATCGAAAGCTCATTATGCGCGAATTCCTTGATCTCACTGTAGGAAAGCATTTTATCGTAATCCGAAGTCAATCTTTCAAGCTCTTCCGCCAGCATGTTTTTCTGAGTAACAAGCTCGTCATTATTCCTGTAAACGGTTTTTACCTGAGCCTGAAGTATTACATATCCTGCGAACAGGAAAACCATAGGCAGAAATTTTAACAGTTTCTTAAAAATTCTGAATCTGTTATTTAGAGTTTTTGTACCATTTCCCCTTGCATATAATTCGGACGCCATAATGTCCTCCTTTTAAATTTTTTCAAAAATTCTAAGCTTTGCGCTTCTTGATCTTGAGTTGACTTTGATTTCCTCTTCTGAAGCACAGATAGGTTTTTTTGTAATGCTTCTTATTATGGGTTTTTTGTCGCATACGCATTTAGGAAACTCTTTCGGGCAGTTACATCCGGTCGAATATTCATTTATGAACTGCTTAACTATCCTGTCCTCAAGCGAATGATACGAAATTACCGCTACTCTGCCGTTCGGTTTCAATATATTCATACTGAAATCAAGAACGGTTTGAAGCTCATCAAGCTCTTTGTTGACTTCGATCCTCAGTGCCTGGAAGATCCTTGACAGAGTTTTTATTCTGAAATTTTTAGAACATACTGAACCGATAATATCTGCCAGCTCACCTGTAGTTCTGATCTTTTTTTTATCCCTGTACTGAACTATTTTTTCGGCTATCTTTCTTGAATTTCTCTCCTCGCCGTATTTAAAAAATATATCAACCAGCTCGGCCGGGCCGTATGAATTTATTATGTCGCAAGCTGATATTCCCTGCGCATGGTCCATTCTCATATCCAGTTCGCCGTCTTCTGAATACATAAATCCTCTTTCAGGATCATCTATCTGCTTTGAGGAGACACCAAGGTCAAGAAGTATGCCATCGAACTGCATGCCGAATACTATCTGCTCAAGTTCGTTAATTCTTGCGAAATTAATATTCTCGCCTTTAAAATTTTTAAAAGAACTCAATTCATTGGATGCATAATCTATTGCCTGTTTGTCCCTGTCTATTCCTAAAACATAACCGTCCGGTTCAATAGATTCGAGTATTTTTCTGGCATGACCGCCGCCGCCCAAAGTACAGTCAAGATATACACCGTGTTTGTTGATCACAAGCATGTCTATTGTCTCTTTTAATAGTACCGGTATGTGATAATTGACTGCTTTCATTATATATAAATCCCTTAAATGCAAACCGCTACCGAAGTAGCGGAGGAGTAATTCTTTTTATTTTAATGATCTTCTATTTTTTTCTGAGTTTGCTGTATAAACCGTGATAGTCTTTAGATGTTACGGCTTTTGTAAGACTTTTAGAATACTCGTCGAAATTTTCCTGTGACCATACCTGAAGTTTGTTGCCCAGTCCCTGAATGAAGAGGTTCTTTGAAGCTTTTATATATTTCAAAAATTCTTTTGGGAATGATACCCTCTGCATGTTATCCATCGTAGTTTCATCGCAATATTGAGTTGTGAACGCAGAAAGTTCGTCATCGTCGAATTCATTCTCCAGAAGTTTTGAAAATTCAGACCATTCTGTTTCAGTGTATAAATAAAATATAGGATATTGCTTGTCGGAACCTGTGATCTTTACATAATCTTTCATCAGGTAGAAAACCTCTTCTTTATTTTCCTTATCGATACCGAATCTTTTAAGGATCTTTAAGAAGTTTATACGGCCTTTTTCGTCCAGTGAATACTTGTATTTACCTGAGAATATGCTCATTTTCTCCACTTTTATACATTTTCATACACACATTCTAAAATTATAACATTAATCATCTTTTGTCAAGAGAATTTTTTTAATTTCCAAAAAATAAAAAAAAGCCGTCGGCTGACGGCTTTAGAAGTGATATGCGAACTGTTTTTATTCTACTATCGAACCTATTTTTTCTCCCATTACGAACCTTTTTAAATGTCCGCTCTTAAGAAGGTTTACTACTCCGATCCTGAGTTTGTTTTCCATGCTGAAACTTATTGCGGTGGTATCGAGCACTCTAAGGTTTTTATTCAATACATCTATATATGATATCTTATCGATTTTCTTTGCTTTCGGGTTTTTTACCGGATCAGAATCATACACTCCGTCAACTTTTGTAGCCTTTATTATTATTTCGGCATTTATCTCGCGCGCCCTCAAGACCGCGGCAGTATCTGTAGTAAAATACGGATTCCCGGTGCCTCCTCCGAAAATGACGATCCTTCCCTTTTCAAAATGCCTCATTGCTCTTCTGATCACTATCGGTTCCGCTATAGAATCCATCGGAATTGAACTCTGAATTACAGTTTCAATTCCTTCAAGCTCAAGAGCATTCTGGATAGCTATCGAGTTTATTATAGTTGCAAGCATACCCATCTGATCAGCCTGAACTCTGTCCATGTTTTTTGCGTGCGCTGAAAGACCTCTGAAAATATTGCCGCCCCCGATCACTATTCCGATCTGAACTCCGAGCTTGTATATCTCCTTGACTTCAGCTGCAGTATTTTTCACGATCTCAGGATCTATACCGTAGCCCTGGTTTCCTACGAGTGCTTCGCCCGATAACTTCAGAAGTATCCTTTTGTATTTGGCTTTTTTCATCAT
Organism: Candidatus Delongbacteria bacterium; assembly: GCA_003477045.1. Taxonomy (GTDB): domain Bacteria; phylum UBA4055; class UBA4055; order UBA4055; family UBA4055; genus UBA12480. Next base: position 9,018 of record DMTS01000161.1, on the reverse strand, counting down.
CCCGCCCCGATTTTAATTAAAAAAAAAGGCTTTGAATTAACAAAGCCTTTTAGAATTTTACTGCTGAGCCCCGATCTGGAAACGGACAAATTTTTCAACTTTTATTGTTGTCCCGGCTGATTTTTCAACCGAAGATATAAGCTCTTTTACGAACATTTTTTCTTTAACATATTCCTGCTCCAGCAGGCAGGATTCGGCAAAGATCTTACCTTTCCTTCCTTCAACTATTTTTTCAAGAATATTATCAGGTTTATTCGCGTTTTTAGGGTCTTCCTTCAGCTGTGCTTTAATTATCTCAAGTTCTCCCTTAATGAATTCGGGGTCCAGGTCATCTGAAGAAACCGATTTTGGAGCTAAAGAAGCTATCTGAAGGGTCAGATTCTTCGCAAGCTCTATTATTTCAGAATTTGAAGATTTTGATTTGTCACCAAGACTAAGTTTGATCAGAACTCCGACTTTCAGGTTTGAATGGATGTAGTGGGAAACGACATCGCCCTGCATTCTTTCATATTCTACTATAGTGATGTTTTCACCTAATTTTGCTCTTATTTCGGTCAGTTCCGCGTTGATCTCTTCGCTTTCAAATTTTGAAAAATCTCCGCCGAATGCTATAGCAGACATTTTTTCGCCGAAATTTAAAAATTCCTGCGTATTTCTTACAGGTTCAGTTTCGCATGTCAGTTTCAGCATCGATGCTGTTTTATTATCATCTGATACTCTGCAGAATATCCTGCCGTGATTAGTCTCGTTCCCGATCCTTTTTGCGGCTTTGGCCATTCCTTTTTCTCTTAATATCTTAACCGCTTCCTCAAAATCACCATTGGATTCGGATAAAGCTTTTTTGCAGTCCATCATCGGGGATCCGGTTGATTTTCTTAAGTCCGCTACCATTTTTGCTGTAATTTCTGCCATATTCTGTCTCCCGCTTTTTTTTTAATTCTCTGAAGGCTGTTCTTCTTTTCCATCCTCGTTCCTGACCGGTTTTCTCAACGGTCTTTTCGGAGCTCTTTTTTTATCAGCGTCATCGCTGTTTTCTATTGGAGCTCTGCCTTCGTCCGCGCTTTTGATATTAGCTACCTGACTGGCTTCAAGAATCGCATCGCTGAAAACTTTTGTAATAAGCCCGATAGACTTAAAAGCATCATCGTTCGCCGGGATGACATAGTCTATATCATCTGTATCGGAGTTGGTATCGCATATCGCAAAAACCGGGATCTTTAATTTTTTGGCTTCTTTTATCGCGATTACTTCTTTTATAGTGTCCACAACAAAGATAGCATTGGGAACCACTTTCATAGTTCTCACGCCTTCCAGAACCTTGTTAAGCTTAGCTTTTTCTTTTTCTATCATGATCTTTTCTTTTTTATTGATCTTCTGATAGGTTCCGTCTGTTGCTTTTCTCTCGAGTTCTTCTAAGGTTCTAATGGAATTTCTTATAGTCTGAAAGTTGGTCAGAAATCCGCCCAGCCATCTTTCGGTTACGTAGTTCATCTGGCATCTTACTGCTTCTTCTTTCAGCAGATCCTTTGCCTGGGGTTTAGTACCTACGAAAAGAATTTTACCTCTTTTAGCTATGATCTTCATCGCGGCGTCGCATGCTTCATCGATCTTCTCTACGGTTTTGTTTAGGTCGATCAGATGAATACCTTTTTTCTTTGTGAAGATGTAAGGCCTCATTTTGGGATTCCATCTTTTTGACAGGTGACCGAAGTGCGATCCTGCCAGAAGAAGCTGTTGTGTTGTTACTCTCGGCATTTTTTCTCCTTTTGGGGTTTTATACGCATTTTTATGCGCATCCGTGCTTTATGCCCGGATTATCCGTATCCTGTTCATCTCTTTTACCGACACACCCGGGTTCAGGCGCACCCCGATAAAAGATCGCAGAATACTTTTTGTTATATTTAAGATACTACCTCTTAGAGAACTGGTATCTTTTTCTTGCTTTTGCGAGTCCGTATTTTTTTCTTTCTTTCTGTCTTGAATCTCTTGTAAGCATTCCTGCGGCTCTTAAAGATCTTTTAAGGTTTTCGTCCATTGTAACAAGCGCTCTGGATATACCTAGTCTTACGGCTCCGGCCTGACCGGAAAGACCTCCGCCTCTTACATTTACAAAAATGTCGAATTTACCTGTGTTTCCGGTAATATCGAGCGGCTGTTCAAGATCCATCTGAAGTATTTTCTTTTTGAAATACTGTAAACTTTCGGAACTGTTTACCGTGATAAGCCCTGATCCTGCTTTCATCCTTACCCTTGCTGTGGCAGTCTTTCTTCTTCCGACCGCTGTAAAATATCCGTGTGTATTAGCTTTCATTTATTTAATTTCCTCTTATTTAAAATTTAATGTTTCAGGCTGTTGAGCTGTGTGCGGGTGGTCCGGACCTGCATATACTTTAAGTCTGGTAAGTCTTCTGTCGCGCATTTTGTTCTTCGGAAGCATTCCGCTTACCGCAAAAGAAATTATCCTTTCAGGGTGTCTTTCTCTCATATCTTCTACGCTGGTGAACTTGTCTCCGCCCGGATATCCGGAGTAGCTGAAATACGTCTTTGACGTCTCTTTGTTGCCCGTTAAGACGATCTTTTCCGCATTAACTACGATCACAAAATCCCCAAGATCGATATTGGGGGTGTAAAGAGGCTTGTGCTTACCCATCAGCTTATAAGCTATTTCGGTAGCAACTCTTCCCAGAGTTTTGCCTTCAGCATCAAGGATATGCCATTTTCTGTCAATATCGGTGTGCTTAGCGCTTATCGTTTTCATTATGTCTCCTGTTCTTTTCTATTTTAATTTGTTATCGTCACTTTCATTTGTCTTTTCTGCTATTTTAACAAAAAAAGACCCGTGTGAATATCATAATTAACCTCGGGTTGTGCCTGAAAATTAATCGTTCCCACACGCGAAACCAAATATAATTCACGAGATAAAGTTCCGCAAGATATTTTTAATATATTTTTGAGTATGTTTTCGTATCGGTTTTATAAAAATTTAGTTACTTAACACCGGAGTTATCTTTTTTTTCTTCAAGCCTCTTTGCCACTTCGGGGTAAAGCTCTTTCAGGCAGTCCGGGCATAACGAGTGTGAGAATTTTGCTTCCGACCTTGTGCTTATGTAGTTCTCCACCTGTGACCAGAATCCCTCGTCATCCCTTACTTTTTTGCATGAAGAGCATATCGGAATAATGCCCTGCAGCGTTTGAATTTCATTTCTGAGGCTGTTTATTACTGTTTCAAGCTTAAGCAGTTTTGAAATGTCTCTAAGTTCTTCTATTACAAAAGCCAGATCTCCTTCTTTATTGAAAACCGGAGTGGCTGTGATCTCCTCAAAAACTTCTGTACCGTCATGTATATGTTTATGTACGACCAGCGAAGGTTTTTTATTTAAAAACGATTCTCTTACCGGACATAACTCCCCGTTTTCCCAGCACGGCTTAGCGGAATTATGTGTTAGAGCATAGCATTTCCTGCCTATTGCGTCTTTGCAGCCGACAAGCTTGCATGCCGCTTTATTTGCTGTTAAAATATTGAAGTCGCTGTCTATAGTCATGACTGCATAGGACAGATTGTCGAAAGCCTCGAACCCCAGTTCTTTACGCTCTTCCATTATTTTCCCCGCTTTTTTATTGAATGAAATATCCTATTCTGTCCCATCTTATGGCTTTCCAGAATTTCGTGATCGGGTATTCAGAATCAAATGAGAAATATACCATTATCGGTTTTCCGACAATAAAGTCCTCGGTCACAAAGCCCCAAAACCTGCTGTCGTAGCTGTTATCCCTGTTGTCTCCCATCATGAAATATGATCCTTCGGGAACTGTCAGCGGCCCGAAATTGTCTCGGTTTCCGAGACTTGCGGATATACCGGGATAAAGTGCGCCTTTCGGATAAATATTCATATCAGTAAATCTGGCTTTCGCTCTCAGGTCTTCCGTTCCTGAATCTACTTCAACAGTATCGTAAAATTCGCTGAACTTTTTCCCGTCAACAAATAACTCTTTATCTATGACCTCAACAGTCTGGCCTGGTAGGGCAACACATCTCTTTACATAATACAGCCATTGGTTCATCTGTTCGTCGAAATGCTTGAAGACTACAACATCACCCTGCTTGATCGGTTTAAAAAGCGGGGTTTTGAGATACGGGATATCGAATCCTTTCTCGGTGAAAGGTATCCCGAACCAGTCAGGTGATCTGAATCCGTATATAAATTTGTTTACCAAAAGCATATCACCCACTCTTAAAGTTCTCTCCATTGAACCTGTAGGTATCCTGTAAGCCGATACGACAAATGACATTATTAAATATAGCGTTATGACTAATACCGCTAAAGATTTTACCGCTTTTTTGTATTTGCTGCCTGGTTGTTCTTCTTTCATCCTTTTCTTGTCCTCTGGAATTATTGCGCGAATGATATATAATTTTATTGCTTTTGTCAATCGAATTGATTTAACAGAACAATTTGTTAAAAGTTCAGTAAAATTGCAAAATTTTGTCTTTTCAAAAACCCGAATAAAGTTTACATTTGGGTTCTGAAAAGTTTGAAGATTAAACTAAATTGGGAAGGACTATGATTACTATCACGAATGTCTCGAAAAACTACGGGCAGGTCACTGCCTTAAAAGACTTCAGCGCTGTGATCAACAAAGGGGAAATTACCGGTATCCTCGGTCCTAACGGTGCCGGAAAAACAACTCTTCTGAAGATCATCACATGCTACATGTACCCCAGCAAAGGCAATGTTGTAGTTGACAACTACGACATCTACTCAAAAAGTCTCCGGATCAGGGAGATGATAGGATATCTGCCGGAGAATGCACCGCTTTATTCTGACCTGACCGTGATCGATTATCTGAAATTTATCGCGGCGGTAAGGAACATCCCTAAAGAAACAATTATGGACAGGATCCAGACAGTGTCCGATCAGTGCGACATCAGATCTGTAGCCTACAAGCGGATCGACGCCCTTTCAAAAGGTTACAGACAGAGAGTGGGTCTTGCCCAGGCTCTGATCCACGACCCTGAAATTCTTATACTTGACGAACCTACTTCGGGTCTCGATCCTAACCAGATCCTCGAAGTCAGGGATCTGATCAAACAGTTGGGGAAGCAGAAAACAATGCTATTCTCCAGCCACATACTTCAGGAGGTTCAAGCTGTTTGCGACAGGGCGATAATCATAAATAAAGGAGAGATAGTCGGCGACGGAGCTCCGAATTCGATGAGCGAAGGTACAACAAAGTTTAGAGAACTTCTGCTTACAGTAAGGTCTCCTAAAGATATTCTTAATGAGCTTAAATCTATTTACAGCATTTCCGAAGTCGAAAGACTGACTGAAGTTGATAATGTATTTTCATATTCAATCAAAGCGGATAAAGACACGGAGGTCAGGGACAAGATATTCGACGAATGTGTCAGCCGTAACGCAAAGATCCTTGAAATGCGGATCGAAAAAAATTCACTTGAAAAAGTGTTCAGAGAATTAACGCTATAAGGAGACATTTATATGAATAACATATTTGTTATAGCCGGAAAAGAGATGAAATCATACTTTGCTTCGCCGGCGGCATACATAATTATTATACTATTTCTTTCTCTGACCGGATGGTTTTTTACAAACACTCTGTTCATAGATGGAGGCCAGGCAGAATTGAGATCCAATTTCGGGATAATACCTTTCCTGCTGCTGTTCTTTGTTCCTGCCCTGACAATGAAAATGGTGGCTGAAGAAAAAAAGAGCGGCACTATTGAGCTTTTAACAACTCTGCCGCTTAAGGATTCAGATATAATTTTCGGTAAATTCCTTGGATCTCTGTTCATTCTTCTTCTTGCTGTATCACTTACTTTTCCAAATATTTTGACAGTTGGACTATTGGGAAAACCCGATTGGGGTGTTTTGTTCTGCGGATATGCGGGGCTCTTTCTTATGGGAGCCGCATTCACATCGATAGGAATTTATACCTCTTCAATAACAGATAACCAGATCGTTGCGTTCATTATCAGCTTTTTTGTGCTGTTCCTTCTGGTGATTTTGAATAACCTCCTGATCTTTCTTCCCTTTCAGTCGGTGTTCGAATATCTCGCATCTTCAACTCATTACGAAAATATGTTAAAAGGTGTGATCGACTCGAAAGATCTGATATACTTTTTCTCCATCATAATTATTTTCCTGACGGCGGCATCAAAAACCCTCGAAAGCAGAAAAAAATAATATTCAAAGGAAAGTGAAATGAAGAATAAATTCAAAGATTTGGACATAAGCCTGGTTTATATACTCGGCATAGTTGTTCTTGTAAATATAATTTCGGTTTTTTATTTTTTCAGACTGGATCTTACTGACGGAGGGATATACTCTCTTTCCGATGCCAGCAAGAAGATAGTTGCGGGTCTTGATGATAAAGTTATCGTAAAATGTTTCTTTTCCAGTGAGCTTCCTCCGGAAATGAAATCCATACCCCGTCAGATAAAGGATAACCTCGACGAATACAAAACATATTCAAACGGAAACCTGGAATATGAATTCATAGACCAGACCAGCGAGGAATTTTCCAAGCAGATAATGGATTACCAGCTGCCTTCCGCACAGGTTCAGATGCTTGAAAAAGACGAATTTAAGGTAAAAAGGATCTTTATGGGAATGGTGATCCTTTACGAGGATAAAAAGGAGATAATCCCCTTTATTCAGCAGGGCGATATTCCGGCGATCGAATATGAGATCACGAGCAGGATCAAAAAGCTCGCGACAGACAAACTTCCTTCGATCGGGATACTCTCGGGATTCGGTTGCGCACAGCCTGAAGAGATCAGGACGGTATTGCAGGTTCTTTCGTCTCAGTATGTTGTCGATCAGGTTACAGCCGACTCAAATTCTCTCAAAACGGACAGGATTAATTCTCTACTTATCATCGGACCCAAAGAGAACTTTACTCAGGAAGCGCTTTCTTCTATAGACAAGTTTATCATGTCGGGAGGTAAAGCTGCTTTTTTTGTCGATAAAACTTCTATAAACCTTCAGATGCAGAACGCGACAGATATTAACACAAACCTTGATTCGCTCATGATGACATACGGTATCAAAGTTAACAACGATCTTATCGGAGACAAGCAGGCCGGAATTATCACTGTCAGGCAGCAGAAGGGTTTCTTTACTATTGCAAATCCGGTTAAGTACCCTTTTCTTCCGCATATTACAGACCTGGACAGATCTTCGCCCGTCACACAAAAGATCGAAGCTGTAGATCTGTATTTTGCCAGTTCGCTCGATACCGCTTTCTCTAACGGAAAGAATACCGAACTAAAAGTTCTTGCAAGAACATCGGCTGAAACATTCGTTCAGTCAGGCAAATATAATATTATGGCAGACAGAGACATCGAAGATTATACTTTCGGATCAGAAAAACTGCCTGTAATAGCACTTTTAAAAGGTTCGTTCCAGTCTTATTTCAATTCTGCAGAAAAGAGCCTTGTGACAAGGATAGCGGTTTCAGGTGATGCGGATTTTTTTCAGGAGAATAAATTTGGTTCTCAGGAGAATATAAGCCTGTTCCTTAATCTGGTTGACTGGCTGACTGCCGACGAAGCCCTGATCTCGATAAGATCAAAGGAAATAACCCAGAGACCTCTTGATAAGGTTGAGGACGGTGATAAGACCATCATTAAATGGCTCAACATTGCATTGATCCCGGTATTGATAGCAGCGATAGGGATTTTGAGATGGAGAAAAAACAGAAACAGAAATGACTTCAGTTTAAAAAAATAGACGGATAATGCCATGAAAAAAAATCTTATTTACATAATGACCATCGTCCTCCTTACCGCTGCTGTTATAATGCTTTTGAAAAAACCTGTTAGAACAACCGGCGAATTCGACGCAAATATTTTAAAGGCTGATTCTCTTATGGTAATTGAGATCATTTATGAACAGAACGGAAATAAAATACTTCTCGCCAAAGGTTTAGATAAATGGCAGATCAGGGAACCGGGGAGTTTTGAACCCGATCCTGCTGTTGTCAGAACTTTACTTCAGTTCGTTTCCGATCTTACGCTTAAAAATATTATTTCCGAGAAACCTGAAAAATTCTCAAAATTCGGAGTTGACAGCACAGGAGTGATATTGACTGTAAGAAAACAGGACAATTCGAGGATAAGCTATATAATAGGAAATGATGACAAAGAACGAAATTACTCGTTTTTCAGAATCCCCGACGACAACAGGGTGTTTTTAGGCACTCTGTTCCCAAGATACAGGCTGACTTCAGATGTAAATTCATGGATGAAAAAATAATTTATGACTTTTTTCATTGATATAATATCATTAATTGCGTTACTTGGCTATTAATAAACAAGGGAGATTAAATGTTTACCAGAATTATACTTGCCGCGCTGCTTACAGTAACATTAACGCTGTTTTCAACTCCAGTGGGAAGATCGGAAGCAGAAACAGCCGCAAAGAACTGGCTCAACGGCAGATCCGAAACAAAAAACTATATTTCTGTCTCGGAATATGTAAATTACTCCGATGCTGTCCACATTTTTAATTTTAAGGACGGCGGATTTGCTCTAATTGCCGCTGATGATGCTTCTAATCCTGTACTCGGATATTCTTTTACCGGAGAATTCGGAGACGGAGCAGAAAAATCCAACATCAACTTCTGGCTCGGATTATATAAAACTGCTATCGAAGAGATCAGAACCAAAAATCTCGACAACAGCGAAACGGCCGGCGAATGGAAATCCATCCTTGAAAACAAAATTTCTAAATTCGAAGGCAAGGCGGTCGAACCACTATTAACTTCTACATGGAACCAGAGTCCGATATACAATATGTATTGCCCTCTCGACGGAGGAAGTCTTTCCGTTGTGGGATGCGTTGCAACAGCTATGTCTCAGATCATGTACTACCATAAATACCCTGCAACCGGTAAAAGTTCTTCATCCTACAGTACTCTGGATCAGAATCTTGCTGTAGATTATTATTTGTCAAGATACAACTGGGATCTTATGCCTGACGCGCTTTCAAGTTCTTC
>DMTS01000112.1 GCA_003477045.1 Candidatus Delongbacteria bacterium | reverse complement strand
CTTGAACTTAAACATTCCCACAGGCTGAATGATGAGGCTAAGGAATATATAGAATACATTGTTACTGGCGCAAAAAGAATGCAGAACCTTATAAGAGGGCTGCTCGAATATTCGCGAATTTCTTCAGTATCAAAAGACAGAAAATCAGTAAATCTAAAAGAGCCATTGTATAATGCGCTATATAATTTGAATTTGTCCGTCAGCGAGGCAAAGGCGGAGATAATAGTAAAAGACCTTCCTGATGTGAATGTTGAGCCCGATCAGATCGCTCATGTTTTCCAGAACCTGATCGGCAACGCGCTCAAATTCAGAAAAGAAAATGAGAGATGCAAAATAGAGATCGGTACGGATCATGATGCAGGGGATGGTAACAGGATCGTTTTTGTAAAGGACAACGGAATCGGAATCGAACCGGATGATCTGGATAAAATATTCGTGATATTTAAAAGGCTATCAGCATCAACAAACAAACCGGGAGACGGAATCGGTCTGGCTATATGTAAAAGAATAATTGAAAAACAGGGCGGAAGGATCTGGGCAGAATCAAATGGAAAAGGTTCGGGAACTGTCTTTAAATTCAGCCTGCCTGATGATTATAAGGACGAAGTAATATGATCTTTGATTACTATTTACTGCTTGACATTGTTTTAGCAATTACTCTGATCTCAGCTTTGATCTGGCTTTTACATATAAGAAGATACCTTTTGAAACGAAATTCCGAACTGGATAAAGAAATTCAAAGGAGAATACAGGCTGAGAAGGAGCTTTTTAAAAACGAAAGAAATCATTCCAAGCTTGTGCATAGCATAGGAGAAGGAATAGGAATAGTTGACGGGAACGAAGTTTTTAATTTTGCGAATAAAGCCGCAGAAATGATTTTTGAAACAGAAGAGGGTAAACTCACCGGAAGGTCTGTCACAGAATTTTTAAACGAGCAGGAGATTGAAAAAATAAAAACCGGTACAGACAACAGAAAAAAGGGACTGACTGACAGATATGAGTTAAATATAGTAACAGAAAAAGGAAATACGAAAGTTATTGAGATCACCGTCAGCCCGAACATTGACGAAAATGGAAATTATGAATCGAGCTTCGGTGTTTTCAGAGATATAACAGATTACAAGTCTGCTCTGATAAAATTGAGGGAAAATGAAGAAATGTTCCGTACACTTCTGAACAATGCCCCGTTACCGATTTTTTATAAAAGCATTAACGGGAAATATCTGGGCTGTAATGAGGAATTTGAAAAATTCATAGGCATGAAAGAAACTGAAATTGTAGATAAAACTGTTTATGATTTAGCTCCCGCAGAATTGGCTGACCGATACAAAGAAAAAGATATGGAACTCTTTAAGAAAGGCGGTACGCAGGTATATGAATGGAAAGCAAAAAAAAATGACGGTTCTGTTCGTAACATTATTTATCACAAAGCTGCTTTGTATGACTATCTCGGAAATATAACCGGACTTATAGGTGCCATTGTTGATGTAACCGAACTAAAAAAATATGAGGAAATGCTGGAGTTAAAACAGGCAGAACTTGAAAGATCAAACAAAGATCTTGAGCAGTTCGCATATACAGTTTCTCACGATCTGCAAGAACCCTTAAGAATGGTTTCCGGATTTACGAATCTGCTTAAGAAAAAATATTCTACCCAATTAAACAGTGAGGCATTAAGCTATATTGATTTTTCTGTTGATGGAGCAAAAAGAATGCAGGAACAGATACAAGGTATCTTAGCGTACTCAAGAATATCAACTCAGGCTAGTGAGTTCGAAAATATATATCTAAACGAAATAATCCAACACTCACTAAAGAACCTTTCTGTAGCTATTAAAGAATCAGGTGCGGAAATTAAATATGGCCAACTACCCCGCGTAAATGGAGACAGATCTCAATTTATATCCGTTTTCCAGAATCTGATCGGAAATTCTTTAAAATTCAGAAAAGAAGGTTTTGTGCCTGAAATTGTGATCGAATCGAAAGAAATACAGGATCTTAATAAAATCGAAATTTCTGTCTCGGACAATGGTATCGGAATAGAAAGCAAACATCTCGAAAATATATTTCTTATCTTTCACAGGCTTCATTCACAAGACAAATACCCCGGAACTGGAATCGGACTATCCGTGGTAAAAAAGATTATCGAAAGGCACGGAGGAACAATAACTGCCGAATCGGAAAGAGGTAAAGGCACAAAATTCAGAATGTTGTTAAACAGGGAGAAAAAATGACTTCTGAAAATTCAACTAAAAAAATTATGCTTGTAGAAGACAATAAAGGAGATGCGATTCTTGCCAGAGAAGCACTAACCTTTAATAAATCCGATACAACTCTGATCCATGTATTTAACGGCGACGAAGTATTTGAATACTTGAATAAAGTTGAGAATCAAAGACCTGACCTGGTACTGCTTGATCTTAACCTTCCCGGCATGAACGGATTAGAAATCCTGCAGATATTAAAAAAAGATCCCCATACAGAGCGTATACCGGTTATTGTTTTTTCCACATCAAACAGTGAAAATGACATA
>DMTS01000147.1:20396-24139 GCA_003477045.1 Candidatus Delongbacteria bacterium | reverse complement strand
TATAAATAAATTTGACAAAAAAGGTAATATAGTTGCCTTCTCAAAAGAATTCGAAGAGATAATCCAGTCGCTTGCAAGCCAGGCTGCGGTCGCGCTTATTAACGCAAGGCTGCTAGAGGCCAACAAAAATCTGTATAAAGCGCTGGTCGAGGCGTTTTCCGAGGCTATTGAGGCAAGGAGCCCGCATACGGCGGGTCACTCAAAAAGGGTTGCATTTATTTCAAATATGATCGCGGAACATATCAACAGAAAAAATGAGGGCACTTACAAGAACATATTCTTTTCGGATGAAAAGCTCGAAGAGCTTAAATATGCCGCGCTTCTTCACGATGTGGGAAAGGTAGCGGTGCCTGAAAATGTTCTTGAAAAAAGAAATAAGCTTGAAGAGGATGAGATAGCGATAATCAAGAACAGATTTGAAGTTATAAAGTTCTCGACTGAATATAATATACACGATGAAGATCTGAAGAACGATTTTTTAAAGCAGATCGACGGCGACTTAATATTCCTTCTCGAAAAAAACGCTCCGGGATTCTGCTCCGAAGAAGATAAAAAGAAGATAGTTGAGATAGGAAATAAAAAATATATCGATTTTGACGGTCAGGAACACTCATACCTAGAAGCTGATGAGATATATATGCTCACTAATTTCGTAAAAGGCAACTTTTCTCCCGAAGAATGGGAAAAGATGAAAAGGCATGTCGTCAATACGCTTGATATTCTTGAGACCGTCCCTTTTACCGATGAGCTTAAGGATATTCCGAAGATCGCTGGAGCGCACCATGAAATGCTTGACGGAAGCGGCTACCCGTACAATATACAGGCCGAGAACATCATGCTTCAGTCGAGGATACTGGCCGTAGCCGATGTATTTGAAGCTCTTACGGCTTCTGACCGCCCTTATAAAAAAGCTATTCCGATAGATAAGGCTAAGCAGATCCTCGGGTTCATGGCAAAAGACGGAGAGCTTGATAAAGAAATAGTCGATATGTTTATTGAGGACGGTCTTTATCTTTCCTACATTGAGGACAGGGACAACGGCCTTATACATGTTTAAAAATGTTCTGCTAAATATATTTATACTTCTCTTCCTGACCTCCTGCGCTTCATCCGGCCTACACAGGCTCGGAACGGGCAAGCCGAAATTTGCTTCGCTTGAGATCGAAGGTGTTTCATATCATCTTAATTCGGAGAACGGTTATTTTCAGCCGGGAAAACCGCTTAAGCTTTCATTAACACTTAAAAATGTATCTCAGACCAAAAAAACTTTCAATGTAGTGAAAAACAGAATGCTGATCCTTGTAATAAATAATGAGTTCAGCGAAAATCTGAAGACAGTTGAGATTCCGCCTACAGGATATATTGACGGGAACAATTTCGAACTTGCTCCGGATGAAGAGCTGGCTTTCGATGTCGTTATAAATACTTCGGAAGAATTTTTTAAAGTAAACGACTCTGTTTTCTGCCAGATCAGACTGTTCTTTCTGCCCAAGCAGTTCAGAAGAAATGCGCTTTCAATATATATAGAGAAAAAATGAAGTAATGCTTTCGGGAGTGATAAATGATAGTTAAGCATTTTTTTGTAAAAAAGATCGCACACAGCTCGTATATGCTTCTCGGAAAAAGATCTGCTATTGTGATCGATCCTGTCAGAGAAGTTGACGAATACATTGAAGAAGCACGGAATTATGGTATTTCAATAACACATGTTCTGGAAACTCATCTTCATGCGGATTTTATTTCGGGACACATGGAGCTCGCCGCAAAAACAGGCGCAGAGATCTATGCGCCATTGAAAGGAAAGTGTAAGTTCAGGCATACAGCAGTAAGTGAAGGGGACGAGATCAGAGTTGAGGACATATTGATAAAAGTCTTAGAAACACCCGGCCATACTCCCGAGCATTTAAGTTATGTTGTATCAGATATATCAAGAGGAGATGATCCCTTCGGCGTATTCTGCGGAGACACGCTTTTTGTTGGGGATGTGGGAAGACCTGATCTTTTTCCTGAAATTTCAAATGAACTTGCAGGTCAGCTGTATGACAGTTTATTCGGCAAGCTGATGAAACTCCCTGACTTCTGCGAAGTCTATCCTGCTCACGGAGCAGGTTCGCTGTGCGGCAGAGCTATGGGCGCAAAATGGAGATCTACGATCGGATATGAAAGAAAATATAATAGCGCTCTGCAGCTTTATGATAAGAAAGAATTTATAAGATCGCTGACTACGAATATGCCGCCGGCACCTGACCATTTTTCAAAATGCAGCGATATAAACAGGACGGGTCCTGCTTTGCTGAAGAACCTGCCTGAGCCGGAAATTCTTGATGTAAAAGAATTCAAAAAAAGATCAGGTAATAAAAATACTATAATTCTGGATACCAGAACATATAATTCTTTCGGCGGTCAGCATATTCCCGGTTCGATCAATATTGATCTGGAAGGAAATTTCCCCACATTTGCAGGCTGGGTGATCCCGCAGGACAAAAAAGTATTACTCGTTATTGACAGCCATGAAAAATGTTCAGATATAGTAAAATGGCTCAACCGCGCAGGAATAGATAATGTTGAGGGTTATCTTGCAGGCGGTATGTTCGAGTGGGCCAGGAGCGGAATGGAAACAGCTCATGTTCATCAGCTTTCTGCAAAAGAACTTAATTCTGAAATGAACGGGAAAAGAAAGGATTTTGTACTTATTGACTCCAGAGCGGAAGGCGAGTTCAATACCCAGAATATTAAAGGTTCGATAAACATTCCCGCTCCAGATATGAGAACGAGATATAAAGAACTTGATAAAAAACTTACTTACGCACTGATATGCAGTACCGGGCACAGATCAAGTCTTGCCGCAAGTATATTAAAATCTAAAGGCTTTAATAATGTCCTGAATGCAGCAGGCGGAATAACAGGTTATGCCAACGCGGGATATGTACCTGAATGCAGGGTGTGCATCAATATTCACGGTTCAAGATATCATAACGATTAATTTATAGTTGAGGTTGATATGATGAGTTATCTATCACAGATACGCTGGTCTCCTTATGCAGTAGGTGCAGGCATAGGAATCCTCAGCTGGTTCACTTTCCTCTTTTTAAAAAAGCCCATCGGATGTTCGACAGCATTCGCCAGAACTTCGGGCATGATAGGTAAGATCTTTAGTCCGAAAGCAATTGACGAGAAGCAGTATTTTAAAGAATTCCCTCCGGCAATTGACTGGGAGATCATGTTCGTCATCGGGATTATTATAGGCGCATTCATTTCGGCTTATATTTCCGGCGATTTTAAAATAATGATGGTTCCGAAATTATGGGCACGGGAATTCGGAGACAGTTTTGGCTTGAGGATCACAATTACTATAATCGGAGGAATATTTCTGGGCTTCGGAGCGAGACTTGCAGGAGGATGTACGAGCGGGCACGGAATTTCAGGAGCGATGCAGATGGCTGTCAGCAGCTGGGTCTCGGCTATATTTTTCTTTGTCGGCGGAGGCATTACAGCTTATCTTATGTTCAGTTTATAAAGTAAGGAAAAATTATGACTAATAAAAAAACTTTAATACTGGGCTTATTTTTCGGGATCATATTCGGTTTTCTTCTTCAGAAAGGCGGAGCTACTAAGTACGATGTTATAGTAGCCCAGCTTCTATTCAATGATAACACTGTTGTAAAGATCATGCTTACCGCCGTCATCACTGGAATGACAGGTATTTACTTATTGAAAGAATTTAAACTGGTTTCTTTGTATCC
>DMTS01000147.1:7047-20353 GCA_003477045.1 Candidatus Delongbacteria bacterium | reverse complement strand
AAAGCATTTATTAAACTTAACAATTTCGGTAACTATGGAAATAAAACACTGCCTGAACTACTCAGAGTCAACGACTGGGTGATGATATTCTTTACAGTTTGTATAGTTTTCAGCATTTTTATGATCCTTGAAGTAAATGCATATTATTAGGATTGATGTATATTATGAAATTAAGAAAATTATTTTACAACACCGTTCTCAAAATATATAATAAACGGCTTTCCTTTGAATCGCTTTATTCTGAAGTTCTTGAAGGGCTGGAGGACAGGGAAAAACGAAGATTTATAAATCTTGTGAATCAGTTTTTCAGAAATTTCAATTTCCTTGAGCAGTATTTTATAGAGAACATAGATAAGAACATTGATGATCAGGGCATGAAGATCAGCATGCTTATCCTTTGCGCCGGTACCGAGTATTTTTATCTCGACAGTTCTACGGATTATTCGGTCGTGAATGATTTCGTTGAGATAGCCAAGGAAGAACTCGGTCAGGGCAAAGCCAAATATATTAACGCGATCCTGAGAAAGATGACTAAACTGACTTTGTCCGAAGAAGATAAAGTTTCAAAGAAAGCGCTTTATCTGTCTCATCCGCAATGGGTCATTGACAGGCTTATTGCTGATCACGGTAAGCAGACTGCGGAAGACATTCTGAAATTCAATCAGTCGGTTCCATCGGTCTATGTAAGAGCGAACAGAATAAAAAACAGCAGAGATGAGCTTAAGGTTCATCTGGAAAGCGAAGGGTTAGTGTCTTCCGCTGTTGAGCACTTTGAAGATTTTCTTAAGGTAGAAAGGGGCAATGTCCTCTCTTCAAGATCGTTTGAGGAAGGCAGGTTTTATATACAGGACCCGTCCCATTCGCTGCCTGTGCTTATTTTAGATCCGAAGAAGAACGAGAAGGTACTTGATCTGTGCTGCGCACCGGGCGGAAAGTCAACCTATGTTCAGGAGCTGACCGGCAATAAGGTCAGGCTGCATCTGAACGATATTTCGATGAAGAAAAGAGTTCTGATCAAGATGAATTTTAAACGGCTCGGTCTGGAATTCAATAAGCTCACCTTTCAGGAAGCCCAAAAATTTCAGGTATTCGAGGAATTCGACAAAATACTTATCGACGCGCCATGCACAGGCAGCGGCAATTTCAGGCGTCATCCGGAGAGCAGGTGGAATAAGGATGAGGAAATGCTCTCTCAGCTTACGAAGCTTCAGTTCGAGATTCTGACGCGGGCTTCGATATTCGTGAAAATAGGAGGGTTCATAGTTTATTCGACCTGTTCGGTGTTCAAAGAAGAGAATATGGATATAATTAATAAATTTCTGGAAGCTGACGATCATTTTATTGTCGAAACTTCAGCTGATACGAAACTTGATATTTTCAAGAATGTCGACGGCAGCTACGCAGTAAATCCTGGCATTCATCATCATGAGGGAGCATTCGCTGTCAGACTTAAGAGGGTTAGGTAAAAGATCTAGGATTTAGCTTTCAGCACAATCAAAAGCAGCATGTATGCACCTGCCGTCAGAGCGGCTGAGATAAAAAGGCTCAGATAAAAATTGATCTGCATTTTTAAAAAGACAGGCAAGGCGATAAACAGAACCAGCGAAGGGATCACCAGCCAGAAGACATCTTTTGAAACCTCAGAAATTTTTGCAACATCACCCGTATCGATATACATCCAGACGAACGCAAGTACCGATAACAGCGGCAGCGACGCAAGAAGCGCGCCTGCTGTCGAATTCCTCTTCGAGATCTCTGAAACAGCTACAATGACCAGAGCCGATATGACCACTTTTACGATGTAGTAAATCATGATGAAAATCTATGTAATAATTCGGGTAAAGTCAATTATCTTAAGTAAGGAAATGCTTATTTTAGAATTATTTATCAACTAGCAGTTTTATTTATACCATTAAAAAACAACTTTGCGATTATTGCCCGTTCGCAGCACCTGTTGTATATTTCAGTAAATTCAAGGAGAGAACAAAATGGACATGAAAAAAATAGGGTCGTTTATCAGAAAGATCAGATCAGAAAAGAAAATAACGCAAAAACAACTCGGAGAAAGGCTGAATGTTTCATGTCAGGCAGTGTCGAAATGGGAGCGAGGTGAAACCCTTCCGGACACAATGCTGCTGCTAACCTTGGCAGAAATTCTTGAAATATCCGTTGATTCGCTTCTAAGAGGCGGAGAGCCTGTTATAAATTACAATAAAAATATTTCTGTAATGGCGATCAAGAAAGGTATTGAGCAGCTCAGTAATCTTGGAAATCTTATAGGCAAGGACAATACGGTATATAAATGTATCGTTGAAGGAATAAATAAAGGGATGGTGATGGATGTTGAGGAGTGTTTTGACGATCAATTCAAGAAAGAGGCTCTCATAGCTGAAATGATTGTGCAGAATATAATGAGCGAATCTTATGTTGACCTGACTGAAGCGCATAAACATTTCAAGTTCGATCATTGGAAGAAGATAGTCACAAATTATGCCAATAAGCATGGAATAAAGTAAAAAAAAATCATTTCGAATTGACTAGTCAGTGAAATTGTCGTAAGTTTAATGACAGAGAATAAAGTTATTTTATTAATAAACAAATCAGGTTGGTTTATGAGAAGAAAGTTGATTATTGTTTTATCCTTAATATTGATTATTGTAAGTTGTGCTTCAAAAAGAACAACTATGAAAGAAAACGACTTAAAAGAAATAAAGGGTAATGTAAAATCTATAGAGGAAATAACAAATCAAAATAATCCATTTATTGAGAAACTTAATCATAAGCTCATGCTATTTAATGAATCAAATAATGAGATAAAGGAAATATCATGCAATTCAGACGGCACTGTAAGGGCTTATCAATTATTTAAGTATGATTACAAAGGAAACCGCATATCGTTTGAAGAATACAATTCAAAGGACAGCTTGCTGAACAAACAGTTGTATTTATATAATGATAAAAATAATTTGATAAAAATCGAATGGGGTAAAGATCAAATCTGGGAGTATTCATACGATGAAAATGGAAACAAAATCGAATGGAGAATGATTGATTCTAAAAGAAACATCAATAACATACAAGCTAAATATAAATATGATCAAAAAGGGCGCATTTCAAGCTGGGACGAATATTTTAATGGAACTTATAATTATACCCATGTTTTAAAATATGATGAAAATTCGAATGAGACAGAAGAGAATTTATTTGATCGAAATGGGAAGTTATACTCAAGGTATTTAAAGTATTATGATGCCATGGGGAATATAACAAAATATGAAGATTTTGTTAAAGATAGTTTAATTCACCTTACTACATACGATTATGACAAATATAATAATATTAAAAAGTATAATTTTTTTGAACCCGACGGTAAACTCAAATCATCGGTCATAATTGAATATGAATACGATAATTACGGGAATTGGATAAAGTTAGTTAACTCTACGAATACGGTTATAAGAAAAATTGAATATTATGAATAAATTTACAGCAGCTGATCTATTCTATCTATATGATAATCGGCTATAAGCTTTCGCGGCTCTATATGCTCGGGCCAGAGGTCTTTTATAAATTCGGAAGTGAAGCAGGCTGCAATTCCAAAGTTTTTGGCTCCGTTTAGTTCATCTGCCCCTCCGTCGCCTATGAAAAGGCATTCTTCCATAGACGCACCGGAAAGTTTTAGTGCGAGATCGTATATCTGCGGTTCCGGTTTTATGAATCCAACATGGCATGAAAATATTGCATGGTCAAAATATGGCGAGGCAGGTGAATCCGGCCAGCTTTTAATTTCGCAGACATCCGCGTTACTTAGCAGTATGAGCTTCTTTCCCCTCTGTTTAAGTTCTTTCAAAGTAGCTACGGTATGAGGCAGAATGTTCTTCAGGGCGAGATCGAACCGCCCGTATCTTATTCTTGCGAGTTCAGAGATGGTTTCGTCCGATATGTTTATTCCGAGTTTGCCGGTTATATCGCGGATGATCTCTATGGGATCGGTTATTATCCCCCGTGTTCTGCGCTCTGAATCCGTAAAAAGAGCTTCGAGCCATTCTTCGTAAGATATTCCGATAATCTCGTGCGAGTACAATCCCGGGACATCCGAATGATGCATGGATGAGAGCGTGTGGAAAAGGTCGAATATGAGCACTTTGTATTTTGAAATGTCGGGTCTTATGTCAGCCATAGTTTTTCCTAAAGTTTGTCATTAACAATTGATATGAAGAATTCCTTTGACCACAGGTTAAGCTCTCTTGTGTCTTTGATGAACGGTTCTACATCTTTTTTCGCTGCCTTGAAGTCTATTCCGGTAAACTTTTCGGTCAGCAAAGCTTTTAATACGCCCGGAGTCAGTTTTGTGCCTGACTTTAAATGTCCTGTCTGATTCATCCTTTCTGAAAGATGCTCAAGGTTCGGTTTAGCATTTTGTGATATGTACCAGACTAGGTCGTAAATGTCCCTTCCCTTAGATCTTCCTCCTCCCCAGTTCCTGCAGAGAACGGCATGAAGTTTTCCCGCAAACAATGATGGCATATCGTATAGCAGAACCGAATATGGTACCGGCGATAAATGATATCTGACCTCAAATCCAGCTCCGGACGGCGGATTAGTATCAACTTCAAGCTTGATCTTAAGTTTCTCGTTCCTGTGAATTTTCGCTATTCCCGGAAGGGTAGATGTTATGTTCATTATCTGGATCTTCGTTCCTCCCTTTATGAACGCCGATTCGATATTTGTATTGAAAGATTTTGTCTTTTTTTCCACTTCCATTTTAAAGCCGAACGCTCCGAGCTCATCTTTTACCGCATCGCAATACTGTGAAATGTCGAAGCTAACATTCGGGTCCTTTAAAGAAAAATCAAGGTCTTCCGAAAATCTTCCTGTTCCGTAAAATATTCTTAAAGCTGATCCTCCGTAAAATGCTGCCGTATTGAAAAAATCCGCTCTGTACAGTCCCAGAAGAGCTATTTCCTGAACTATCTCTTTAATTGCGTTTTTATAATCATCAGTAGTAACGCATTTGTATTTTTTCAGCATTTCATTCACTGCGCTGTGCATCATTTTCTCCTTGCTTTCAGATATTCGAGCATTTTATCGGGGAGTATTTTTCCGTAGAGCGGTACAATTAATTTAAGATCTGTAATGTTAAGCCTCAAAAATTCAGCCTCATCAATTCTGAGGTCATCAAAAAGCAGCAGTTCAATATCGGTCTTTCCGCTGATGTTCTTAATTTTGTACAGGATGTCGCAAAGGGCTTTTTCTCTGGAGGCGATAAGATAGGGTTCTCCGTTCTCTTCATGTCTTTCGATACCGTGGAAATATAGTACAGGGTTGATGTATCTGTAAACAAATCTTCCGACCGGCGTATCGAATTCTTTATCTTTGTTTTTATTGAAAACGGCTGAAGCTACGGCCGTCACTTTTTCAGGGATCATTCCGTAGTATGATAGTGCGTATTCGAAAGAAATATATGAGGGTCCGTATATCACATTTGCCAGAGTTTTGATATTGTACTCGTGACCTTTTATATAAAGTCCGCGCCTGATCCTTACATATTCTCCGGATTTTACCAATGCCGTCAGTTTCATTTTGGGCGATGCATACCCCGAAAGGTTGTTCATCAGATATAAATTGTCGTAATACATAAGTTGTCGCTTTCTCCAGTTAGTACAAATATACTTTACTTTATGGAGAAAGTCAAGTTTTGAAGACCTATACTCTTACTTTAACTACAATTTTTTTTACTTCAACGGGTGAGTAAACCGATATTCCGGGCTTATGAAGGTCCTTGGGAAAAAATATCGCGAATAATCCCGGCTGCAGGATCAGATGTTCGCAATCTCCAAAATAGAACGCGATGTCTTTTTCATCATCATAATGATCTCTTATTTCCTGATCTTCAAGCCCGAAAAATCCGATCTGTTCAATCCCCTTTGTAATTAGCTGAATGTCAATATATTTAACATGCGCTTCAAGATACCCTTCGGTTTTTGTCTTGTATTTAGTGACTGATGCGTAAATGTCATCTCCTTCGATCATGTGTTTTCCGACGGGCAGATTTTCAAGATCGGCAGTCTGAATGAACGCGAACGCCTTTTCAAACCTCGGATTAAGGTTTTTATATTTATCCATATTTTTTATATAATCGAAGATCATTTGATTTATTTATCCTTTAATTCCTCTGCATCAGCTTTGTCGTGAAGCCTGTCAGTAGATAACTTATTCCTGATCAGGTCGTCTTTACCGATAAAATAAACTTCCAGCTCACTATATTTACCTCGTGCTCTATGTTTTTTAGCTACACTGAATTCAACACCGCTAATCTCATTCAGCAGATCAACCCTGACAGGGGCAACACCAAAAGTAATTACATTTCCTTTTGTAGCAAATAAATCATTTTTCAGGTCTTTTTCAGGAAAACCAAATTCGATAAGAGCTTTAATTAATTTAGCTATATTATCTTTAGAAATCTCGAAAAAAATATCAATATCTTTTGTAAATCTGGGATAACCGTAAAAAGCTACAGCATATCCTCCGATTATCATATATTCGACTTTATGCTTTTCGAGTAACTGTAATAATTCTTTGAAGTCTGGCTGGATATTCATATAAAAATTTCCCTGATTCAATTCTTAACTGCTCAACAATATCCAATCTTTGCTCGGGCGTCAGACTTTTCCAGTATATCCTGTCTGATTTTCTCTGCTCGTCATGGGTTGTAATAGTAATAACCATTTCCACAGCTATATTCCGTTTTTATTATCCGTCACTCTAAATATACTGAATTACAGGTGCATTTGCAAATTCGTTCTTATTTTTATAAATTTCAATTATGACAAATTTGATAGTAAGCATATTTATGATAGTATTTGCAGGCGCGATGATCTGGCTTTTCCGTTATCTCGGTACGCTCGGACAGTGGAGAGCTCCGAAAAATAATTTGTCTAACAAAGCAAAGCTTATACTAAATTCAAAAGTGAGTTTTTATAGAGCTTTGCCTGTTGAAGAAAAAAAGTTTTTTGAATTCAAGGTCTCTGAATTTCTTGAGAATGTAAAGATATCGGGTATTAATATTTCCGTGAATGAGGCCGATGGTCTTCTGGTAGCCGCAAGCGCGATCATTCCGATTTTCAGGTTCCCCGACTGGCAGTATCTGAATGTAAAGGAAGTTCTGCTTTACCCGGACAGTTTCAATGAGGACTTTCAGACAGACGACGGACGCGATGCTTCGGGTATTCCGGACAATATAGGTATGGTCGGGGACGGACCGCTGAACGATAAAATGATACTTTCCAAGCCTGACCTTCACTGGGGTTTCGCGAATGAGTGGGACGGCACTAATGTCGGTATTCATGAGTTTGTTCATCTGATAGATAAATCCGACGGTTCTGTTGATGGTGTCCCGAAGCTATTTTTAGAAAAAAAATATATTATTCCATGGGTTGGACTGATCCACAAAAACATGGAAGAGATTTTTAAAGGGCGATCCGACATAAATCCGTACGGTTCAAAGGATAAAACCGAATTCTTCGCCGTAGTAAGCGAATATTTTTTTGAAAATCCCGAAAAGTTCAAAGCCAAACATCCGGAATTGTATGAAATGCTGGAAAATATGTTCAGGACGAAAAGATAAAGAATCAATTTTAATGTCTATTTTATGCCACAGTCCAACAGATATCTCTTAAGTTCATCAGGCTTCTGAGTGCCGAACCCACGGGGAATTGAATTTCTGTATCTCTTTGTATTCAGCCATATTATTCCTTTTTTTCTTCTTCAGGAACTGCTTCATTCTTTTCGTCCGGCGATTCAGGCGCAGCTTCATCTTTCTTAAAATCACTTTCGTTGAAGTAAACTGTCTTTTCGGTTGTTTCATGTTCTTTGTGAGATTTAGCGGAAAGCTTGAATATAAATTCTTTAATCTTTTTTCTGAAAATTACTATTACCGCTATCAGAACGATTATGATAAGCCATTTAATAAAAGCGGGCACCCAACTCTGAATAAAATAAACTTTAAAAGTGAGCGGGTCAGCGGGATTGACTATTGTTTTAGCGAATCTGTATATCTGGCCAGTCATCGGCACATTTATCCTTATCGGCAAAAGTCCCGTTGATCCTGAAGCTTGAGAAATTGAAGGCGATGCCGCCAGTTGTTCCATCTTTCTCCCGAAGCTCTTTTCCTTGCTCATCTGCACCATCTGGTCTGACTCGGCAACAGGCGCATTCCTGAATTCGCTGAGCTGAGCTTTTGCCTCCATATCGCCGGCATCTTTTTTATCCATGCCTACTTCATTAGCTTCGGATTCGTCATAAACTCTCTCGTCGCCGAAAATATTAAGGCCTCTTATCATTTCCTCTTTTTCAAGTGTGCTTGAGAAATAAAGATATTTGTAGTCGTTCGGCAGATATACCGACCATAAGACCTGGCTTGTTAGCAGATCTACGGCAGGCAGAAGTGATTCTTTAGTTCCGAACAATCCGAAATTTTCCTTTGATTCTGCGAAGATCACTTCGACCGGGAAAGTATCAAAAGTGCTGTTTAGTGAATTTGATCTGATTAGAGGTATAAGCAGCTTACCGTCATCATTCAGAGAAGACTCAACCGGCTCATTATTTACAAAAACGCTCCATACTTCCGCGTTTTTAGGAAGCTTTATTTCAAGGAACTGTTTTGAGCTGTTCTTGATATTATATTCAATATTGTGAACTATCTTTCCATCCTCTGTGAACAGCGTAATGATATTCGCCGAGTATATAGCCGCCGTAGGTACGCCGATCTTTTTATGTTTGGTAATATCTAGAAGAAGAAGATAGGGATGTTTAGAATATTTAAATCCTTCAATCAGCGGTTTAACCGAACGGTTGATAAGATCGGCAGGAAGTGTCTGGGTCGCTATTCTTTCAAGTCCTCTGTTCTCTGTAACAAGAACTTCCGCGCTAGTATTAAGTTCTATCCCGATATTTCCGCTTTCTCTGATAGTATTTAAGGTTCTGATTCCTGTGAAAGGTGTTTCAAGTCCTTCTGTGCTCAAAGGTACTTCTGTAACGAGATTTACGAATGCATTTCCTTTTTTGCCGTAAGTGAAGGGGATGACTATCATGCGTGTTTTATCTTTTATAATCTCCTGCCACTCGCCCACGCCGTCACCGTAAATGTTAAGGATGTTCACGTTATCGTCTAAAGCTACGGTCACTCCTTCAATCTCGGTATGCAGAATGTTGTAATTTATAGTCGTGTTGGTTTTGAGCGCGTTATCCTCGATGGATATCAGGTGATTCATATCGGCATAAACTTTTGACGGAAGTTTTTCGATTACCTCGAATTTTTTTCTCCAGGTGATATTTAATCCGGTCGTAGGCATGATCACAGCGGAAATATAAGTTGTTTTATTGCTTTCGGTCGTGTTTATCTGGCTGGCCTGTGGTATTTCAACTTCTATTTGAGGCTGCGGTATCTCAAGCTCAAAAAGCGTTATCGGTGTCTGATTTATATAAAGATAAAGCTGGTACGGACCTTTGGAAAGAGATGATTTTACCGAGAACGAAGCATCCACCCTGTACTCGCCTTTGCCTTTCAGAACAAGGTTCGTGTAGCCGTTCTCGCTTACAACAAGCGCCGGCTGACCGTTTACTTTTATATCCGATAATGCGGTGGAAACAGGGAGTACGGGCACTTTCTGATACTGGTCGGAATTAAGAACATGTACAAGGAATGTTGCAGTAAAATCCGTATTTTCAGATTTCATCTTTCCTTTATAGACAGCTTTGGTAATTAGATAGCTGTAAGGCGGAGTACCTGCCGATCCCGCAGGGTTAACCATACTGTCAACGATCTTCTTGAAATCAGCCTGATTAAGTATCACATTCCCGTTGGCGATGTTGTATGATTTGTAATCCTGCTTTCCTGTCTGAATAAGAAGTTTCTCAAATGTATCGAGGGGTATTATGATCATGTTCTTGTCGATGTTCGTCAGATTTTTAAATTCGATCCACGGAAGCGAAACTTCGCTTTTTTCCTGGGGAAAAGCATTGATGAAAAGTGCAAAAATAAGAACCAGAAATAATATTTTCGCAATTATAGAATTCTTCATGACCGGACTCCATAGTTTAATATAATTGCTAAATAATAATTAAATTGTTGTTCTCAATCAATAGAAATAAAATTTATATTGGGAATATCATTTTGTATTCTTCTTCGAAGTTAGGCGTGAAAACACCTTTTCCGAGATTTGATTCGATCTCGGTCTTTGACCAGAACCTGCCGCCGTCAAGTTCAGTGCTGTCGGGCGTAAGTAGTCCGTCATACACAGTGATGAAGCTATATATGAATTCCCGTTCGACAGAAGATTCCCAGATGTATTGTGCGGCNNATCTTCGCCGAACGAAATATGTCCGCCGACCGCCGTATCCCATTTTCCGGGCTGAATTTTTTTATTCAGAGGTCGTTTTTGCAGGTAAATCTCGCCTTTGCTGTTAATTACATGCAGATGAACGACCGGGTGAAGGTATTCTTTGCCTGAGTGGCAAATGCTTCTTAAAGCTTTTCCTGTAACTTCGCCATTTTCATTAACAAGGGGAAGCCATTCTTCGATATCGGCAGGATTATTCAAATTCTTTTACCACCTTTTTTAACAGTTCGGGGATCGGAAGGCTCTGCGGGCATTTTTCAACGCACTGACCGCAGTTAACGCAAAGCGAAGCTTTAGCTTTATCGCCCAAAAAGTTTTTATAAAATGTTTTAAATTTATCGTCTTTATACAGGTGGAAGCCGTTATAATACTCAAAACAGGACGGTATAGCTACATTGACCGGGCACGGCAGACAGTACATGCATCCTGTGCATCCGATCTTGGTTAATTTCTTATAGACCTTCGTGACTTTACTTATAACTTCAAGCTCTTTTTTTGCCATTGACCCGGGCTTTGAATCCGAAGCGGTTTTTACATTCTGTCTGACCTGTTCATAAGTACTCATACCTGAAAGTACAGTAACGACTTCCGGGAAATTCCATACCCACTTAAGAGCCCATTCGGCAGGGGTTCTTTCTAAGCCTGATGCCGAGTAAATATCTTTCACTTCATCCGGAGGATTCTGCGCGAGCCTGCCGCCTCTCAAAGGTTCCATGACGATTATTGAAAGTCCTTTTTCTGCTGCATATTTGAGCCCTTTAAGCCCTGCCTGATATTCGGTGTCGAGGAAATTGAACTGTATCTGGCAGAAAGTCCAGTCGTAGTCGTCAACTATCTGATAAAAGTGTTCGATGTTGCCGTGGAATGAAAATCCGGCATTTTTAATTTTCCCTTCCCTTAAAAGCTTATCCAGCATCGGAAGCACGCCGAGATCCTTCATTTTCTTCCAGCTTTTTCCGTCAAGCGCATGAACAAGGTAATAATCTATATAACCGGTTTGAAGGTCTTTCAGCTGTTCATTGAATATTCTCATCATGTCGCTTTTTTCTTTAACCTGCCAGGGAGGTAGCTTTGTGGCTATATTAACCTTATTCCTCAGCCCGTCCCTGCTCAGTATCTTTCCGAGAAAAGCTTCGCACTTTCCGCCGTGATATATCTTTGCGGTATCAATATAATTAACACCCTTGCTTATTGCGTAGCGGATGTGCTTTTCAGCCTTTATTTCATCAATTTCCCCGTTCTTAAGCTGAGGCAGTCTCATTGCTCCGTACCCGAGTATAGATATCACATCACCGTTCTTCATTTTTCTGTAAAGCATATAAACTCCTAATTTACAACTTTTCCGTTCTTGATCACTTTTCTGACAAGGTTCATGCCCATGCTGTACGGGATCTCACTCAATTCATTTACTTTCATAACCAGAAGATCGGCTTTTTTACCTTTTTCGATCGAACCGATCTCTTTTTCCAGCCCGAGAGCTTTAGCGCCGCCCAGAGTAGATGCCCATAGGATCTCCGCCGCCGTCATTTTGAGATATATCGCTGAAACGGTCATTATGAATGGCAGCGAATAGCAGTAGCATGTTCCCGGATTGAAATCGGTAGAAAGAGCGCAGATGCCTCCTTTTTCGATGATCTTTCTCGCAGGCGGGAAATCGCGCATTCCAAGGAAGAAAGATGATCCCGGCATCAGGTTGAAAACCACATTTTGTTTGATCATTTTATCTATAGCTTCATCGGAGATGTATTCAAGATGATCCGCGCTCAAAGCTCCAAGTTCTGCGGCAAGCTCGCCTGCGCCTGTACATGTCATCTGATCGGCATGAATTTTAACTCCCAGACCGTGATCTTTCGCGGCTTGCAGGATGCGCCTTCCCTCTACAATCGTGTAATAATTTTTTTCAATGAAAATGTCGCAGGCTACAGCGAGTTTATCTGCCGCGACTTTAGGGATCATTTCATTAATTAATAGCGAAATATATCCTTCTCTGTCATCTTTGAATTCTTCAGGCACATCATGCGCACCGAGGAAAGTCGGAATAAAGTCAATGTCAAATTTGTCATTCAGCCGTCGGATGACTTTCAGCATCTTGATCTCATCATCCAGCGTGAGTCCGTAGCCAGATTTAGCCTCGAGAGTAGTTGTGCCGGAGCGCATGAATTCTTTTATGCGTGATGAAGATATTTTAAAAAGTTCGTCTTCAGTCATAGCGCGGAGCTTTTTCACGCTGTTCTTTATCCCGCCGCCAGCTTTTGCTATGTCAAGATAAGACATTCCCGCATTCCTCATTTCGAACTCATTATTTCTAAGAGCTGCAAATATCGGATGAGCGTGAGAGTCAACGAATCCGGGAAGAACGGACATACCTTTAGCGTCCTGGACATCAAAATGTTCAAGCCTGACCGCGTTGATCTCAACCTCCGCCGGAATTATTTCGTCGATCAGACCGTTCTTTATAATAACGGAGCATTTTTCAGTGATTCCTATTTTTCCGAATTTACCGGGATCGGGATTGTAGAGCTTACCTATGTTATGAATTATCAGATCGTTCATTCTATTCCTGCCTAAAATTAAATTCCTTCATAGTGATAATCGTAAATGCTGAATGTGTTTTCGTTCATGTCAAAGACAATAAATTTGTCCTTTTTGAAATCGAACTTCATGTCTGTCGGAGTATGCGATTCAATTATCTTCAGCTGATCAAATATAAGCGTATTCTGGAACTCGCCATTCGTAAATACATCAATTGAAGGGTTGTGCTTAACACCTTCTGATCTTTTCTGGGAAACCCAGACAAGAAGATTGCCGAATTTATCGGTATATATTCCGTTCATAACAGATTTCAGCTTGCAGTTGGGTATCAGCTTTTCTCCGTTCCAGACAAAGCCTGAAGTGTCCTGATAATG
>DMTS01000147.1:0-6990 GCA_003477045.1 Candidatus Delongbacteria bacterium | reverse complement strand
TGTTCATATTTTTTATTTTTTATTATAAAGTCGTTGCCTATAAAGGGTTTTTCCTCAACAATTTTGAAAGTGGGTTTGTACCCGAGTATCTCATCACTGCCTATACCCATATCAACAGCGCCGTAATACAATCCGGGCATGATCGCAGTGATATGCCTGCTGAAGATACCGTTCCTGTCATAAACCGAAACTTTTGCTGCTTCTGGCGAACATACCGTCACAGAATCCCCGACGATAGCTATATCTTGTGCACCTGTTATTTCTGCCGGGCCGTTTCCAATTCCGGAAAAACTCAAAATGAATTTTCCGTCTTTGCCATATTTAAACACCTTCTGCAGCCTGTAATCGAAAATATAAATATTGCCGTCTTCGTCTATTTCGATATCGGAAGATGTTGTAAAGCTAACGAGACTGTCACCGATGTTTCCTTCGATAGTGATCTTGCCGTCAGTTACAAATTTTAGCGCCGGATTTGCAGGCTGGTTCTTGTTCTGGTAATGTTTTACTCCGTCTTTTTCAGTTATTGTGCATGTGCTTTCTTTCGAACATCCTGAAAAGAAAATTATCAGGAATATCGTCGAAAGCGTGAGCTGAAATTTGATTTTATTATTTTTGAATACAGGCATGATGTTTCTCCATTAATTATATTCAGAGTAGAATAATAAAAATCGTCACTCAAAGCAACATAAAAAAAGGCAGAAGAATTTCTGCCTTTTGGGGAGTAAACTGCGCCGGTGACCTTCTTGGATAAGGTTCCCCCGGCGCATTCTCGGAGGAGATCATTTGAGCCAGCACTGTTTCGGTACCGAAGGAAACATTTTGTCGGTCTGGATGATCTTAACAACTTTTCTAAGATCTATAATGTAAGGCTGGTCATTTTCTATGTCGTAGCAGATAAGAAAATCGTCGTCCAGTTTATATGGAAATACTTCGACTTTTAAGGGCTCTTTACTAATTTCGCAGCAGTTATGCTCGGCTATCAGAGTTGTTTTTTCTTCCATCGCTTTTTTGATAACAGCTTTTATAGCTTCCAAAAAGTTTCTCCTAAATTTAATTTTTTCCAAGTTGTTTGATTACTATTTAGTGCAAAAGGCGGGCCAAACTGATTTGAGCTGAGAAGATAAATAATGTTTGTAGCTGTGTGGTTACAACGCTACAAAATAAGTTGCTTATCGGCAACAAAATTATTAGATTGAACATTATAAATTAGTAAAACAGTAAAGTGGCGTGCTTTTTGCGAATAAAGTAACGCTATAAATGAAATTATGAAGGTTGATAATGGCCGGCATTGAATCTGCGTTAATTAAGTTAAAACGAATTTTAAAATTAAAGTACGCTTTTATACTGATGATTCTGATTACGGTAATTTATCTTTTTACAAGCGTATCTCAAGGTCTTTACGAAGGCAGAGTCGAAGGAAAGAACAGCAATCTTAAAACTAATCAAAGATACAAAAATGCTTCATTAGGAATTGTCGGAGGTAACGACAACAGGTATTCAGTTACGGTTTCCGAATCGAACTGGGGTGGAGCCATGTTCGAATTCTATAATTTTAAAACACAGAAGCTCTCAGAATTCTATCAGTATGAATTTACGCCCGAATATTTAAACGGGGCAAGAATGAACGAGCTTTACTGCGATACGACAGACAATTCGGTTTACTCTTTTGTGATAAAAAATAAAGCCGATATTTACATGCAGAAGTTCAGCGTTGGAGAAAACGAGATAGTCAGCTCCGGCACGAAATTCATTTTAAGACATCCTGTATATGACGAAATGAAAGACAGCTGCGTAATTGTTAACGGGATAAGATTTTACGGATTCGGTCTGTTAGAAAGAACGGAAAAAGATTCAATAAGTGTCAGAAAAAAGCTCGACGGATGGAAAATATTTTTAAATGAAGAGAAGTATAAAGATATATCAGGTTATCCATTATCTCCAGAAGATTTCAGCGAAACATTTCAGGAAATGATAAATGAAATTTACAGGCAAACTAACGCCTCAATAAGACCTCAGGATATACTTAAAATAAGGATGTTCTTCGAGAGAAGCCGCAATTATAAAGCTCTTTTTAAAGTTAACTCCATAGATGAAATAAAAAGCTTCATGTCGGCAAAAATTCTCGGCAAACTCGATTCGGACGGCGACGGAAGCGAAGAGCTGATTATCCAGACTACTGCCGACACATTTATAGATCATATAATTCTTGCTTACGATGAAAAGAAAGATTCCTTACTGTGGAAAAGAGAGTACGCAATAAGTATGTACGACTGGCTTGTAGCCGACATTGACAATGACGGTTCAAAAGAGATCGTTCTAAGTATAGGCGCTCCCTGCTCTCAGCCTTCGATCAATTATTATGACAGGATGGAAACAGCGGGGGTTACATTTTTTCCGAGATTCGAAATACTTGATAAGTATGGGAATATAAAGAAAATAAAGGGTAGAGAAGCAAAATACAATCTGAAACAGGAAGGCGGATTTTTTAACGCCAGGATCGCATTTCTGAAAGAAAATAAAAAAATACTGGCGGGATTTTTCTCGGCAAGCGACTACAGCGAAAAAAATCTTCTGGCTTTCGATATAGAAAATAACATAATGGATACTCTGGAGTTAAAATACAACAACTTATACCATCTTTCATCGGCTGCCGGAATGATACAGATCGTGAACAAGCACCCTGACTTTACAGAGCTGATAATTCTGAACAGTGATCTGACAGTAAAAATGCGCAGGATTACTGAGGATGTGATAAATCCCTATGATATAACAATTGGCAAATATAACGGGAAGGTATATTTTATTGAGCATAATTTTTTTAAGATAAGGGATGAGTACCTGAATGTGCTTTATTCAAAAAAGATATCTGTAAGTAAAACTGTGAATTTGGGCGGAAATAACCAGCTTCTTCTGGTCAGGGATGTTACAGATACGGGAAGCACTTTTTACACTCAGATGCTCATACATTTTGAAAAAAGGTATTATTTTAAAAAAGCCGCTTTTATTTTTCTCGGATTAGAACTGTTTATTCTGCTTTTGTATTTACTTATCAGAGGAACTTTTTTCCTGCCGCTTTCTTCTTCACAAAAAAACTATGCGACACTTTTTTCGGTATTAGGTACTGTGCAGATTTTAAAGACTTACGGAAACAATAATGTTTTTGATTTCAGCAAAAAAATATCTATGAACAGAAAAAAACTTATCTCTGAAGTCAAAAGAATAGATCCCGGTGCGCAGGTGATACTGTCGAGATCATTTCTAATATATAAATATAAAGTTTATGAAGTTTCATCACCCGATGAGATGCTGGCAATACAGATAATCGCGCACGATTTAAAAAACAGTATAGCGGGAATAAAATTTATAACAGACAGAATGGTAAAGCAGACAGGTATTAACAGAGAGCTTGATGATATTATAAAGACAGCTCTTGTTAATGCCACAAAGCTGTCAAGCTTTACAAACCTTACAAAGATCAATCATACCGAACTTGACCTGATGAAAGTGATCAACAGGCTCGTCAGAGAATACAGCATGAATAATTGTAACGCGGTGTTTGAAAAGAATTACACGGATATTAAATCGCCTGTCTTTCTTGACGAGAAAAAACTGGAGACGGTTCTAAGAAATCTGTTGGAGAATTCGCTGGATGCAGTAAATGAAACAATAACTATTTACGGAACAGAGGTTGAAGAACTGAAGAAAAGCATAAGGATAGGTTTTGTATCTGAGAACGGCAGCGACATTATTTCGATATCAAATTATACCTACAGGGAGCCTGACCTTATACCCAAGATCAAACTGGGGTTCACTACAAAAAAAACAGGTACAGGTACAGGACTGTATATAGTCAGAAAAATAGTTGAGAGTATGAACGGTACTGTTGATTACGGTATAAAGGATAATCAGTTCAGCGTAGTTATTAAATTTAATGTTTAGTTAAACGGGAGATAATTAATGAAAGGGAAAGTGCTGATAGTAGAGGATAAACATTCGGATATTTTTGAAATACCTTTAAAAGAACTGGGTCTGGACACAAAAGTATGCGAATCTTTCAGCCAGTTCAAAAAGATAAATTCGAATTACGATCCTGATGTTATTGTACTGGATCTGATACTGAAAGACGGAGAGAACGGAATTGATATACTTAAATATATTGATGAAACCAAAGCTATAGATCCTGAAATAATTGTTGTATCGGGAGAGGCAAGCAGATCCGAGATAGCCGAAGTTATGAGATTTTCTCCGTACGAATTCTATGACAAAACAGATTATAACGAAGAAAAATTCGTTATGGAGGTTAAGAACGCGTTAAAAGTCAGAGGCCAGAAGAAGAAGATAATTGAACTAGAAGAAAACATTATTTCACTTAGGCGGGAAAATAAAAATGTTATGCCGTTCATAGGCGAATCAAAGGCAGTCAAAAAGATTCGGGGACAGATTGAAGGTATAAGAAATAACGATTCGGACATTTTTCTTGTAGGCCGTACCGGAACCGGAAAGGAGATTGTGGCGAATAATGTGCATTATTTATCCGACAGATTTTCAGAAGCTTTGGTTAAAATTAACTGCAGTGCGATACCCGAATCTCTAATAGAAAAAGAACTTTTCGGAAGTGAGAAAGGGTCTTTTACCGGATCGGATAAACTTTATAAAGGCTATTTTGAGACTGCCGGAAAGGGAACGATCTTTTTAGATGAGATCCAGACTCTCGATAAAAATATACAGTCGAAATTGTTGAGGGTAATTGAAAACAAGGAATTCTACAGAGTAGGTCAAACCGCTCCATTAAAGCTTTCGGCCAGAATAATTTTCGGCACAAACGTAGAGCCGGAAAAACTTGTTTTTGACGGGATTATGAGGGAGGATTTTTTTTACAGGCTGGATTCATGTATGAGGATAGATCTTCCGCCCGTCAGAGAAAGAGAGGATGATATACTTATTCTTCTTGATTATTTTATAAAACAGGAGAATTCCGAATGTACTAACGGTATTAAACTGGATTACGATCTGGGTGTTATCAGGCAGGAATTGCTTTCATATCCATGGAACGGAAATGTAAGAGAGATAAGAAATTTTTCAAAAAGACTCGTGATAAATTCAAATTACAGAACTATAACAAACAACGAGATACTCGACCTGCTTCTGCGCAAAAATATAATCTGTACCCCTAAACGCGTAGACGAGCTTTGTATTCTCAACGATCTTTTCAATATCCAGGTATTCAGAGAGGCGGTTGAGGAATTTGAAAAAATGTACCTGGCCCACAGGCTTAAAGTAAATAATAACAATAAATTTCAGGCTGCTCAGGAAATGCAGTACGATCGCACAGCTCTTTATAAAAAGTTGAAAAAACTGGATATGGAAAATTTTTTATAAATAATTACTTCTTGACAATCGCAACCGCTTTGATTTTATTTTCCGTAGAACGGGATCGCCAAAATTTGGAAAATAAAAGTTCGGGAGAAATATTATGGCAGCAATGAGCGTGAACAGTAAAAACTTTGAAAAAGAGATACTTAAATCCGAAATTCCGGCGCTTGTGAATTTTTGCGCGAACTGGTGCTTCCAGTGCAGGATCGTCGATCCTCTGATAGATGATCTTGCCGACGAATATAAAGGAAGGTTCAAAGTTACTAAACTGAATTATGACGAAAATAAGACCACGGCAGCAAAATACGCGATCAAATCCATTCCTACTCTTGTAATTTTTATAAACGGCGAACCGGTCGAAAGGTTCGAGGAAGTTGATCCCGAAGAAGATTTTAATGCGATGCTTGATAAATATCTTAAGAAAAAAGCAAAAAAAGCTAAAAAATAAATAAAGCCTCCCTGAAATTTTTAAAATATCTCTTGACAAACGCTTTTCTATTTAGTAACTTTGCTATGTAGTAAAAATGCTAAATTGAAATAATGAACTAAAAAATAAAAAGGGAGATACAAAATGGGAGCTTTACATGTAAGCGATAAAGACTTCAACAAAGAAGTCATAAAGTCAGATATACCCGTTCTGGTTGACTGCTGGGCGGAATGGTGCGGCCCCTGCAGGATGGTCGGTCCGGTGATAGATAAGCTTGCAGATGAGTATAAAGGAAAATTCAAGATCACAAAACTCGATGTTGATCACAACAGAGAAACAGCTACGAAATATCAGATACAGTCAATACCGACAATGATGATATTCGTTAAAGGCGAAGTTGTTGACGGATTCATCGGCGCACATCCCGAAGCGAGCATCAGGGCTAAACTTGACAAATACATAAAATAGGAAGGCTGAAAAATGAAAAAAATAATAATGATACTTATATCGGTGACGCTTATGGTGTTCGCTGCCGAGACTAAGAATATAACAAATGTTACAGATGCTGATTTTCAGAAAGAAGTTTTAGATTCAAAAGTACCGGTTCTTGTTGATTTCTGGGCTCCGTGGTGCGGACCGTGTAGAACTCTCGGCCCGATCATAGAGCAGGTCGCTAATGAAAATTCAACTAAGATGAAGTTTGTAAAGCTGAATGTTGACGACAATCAGAAGATGGCCGCCAAATACGGTATTCGTTCAATTCCGACCGTGTCAGTTTTCAAAGACGGCAAAGTAGTTGACGGATTCGTAGGGCTCAGGTCAAAGGCCGAGATCGAGACTATACTAAAGAAGCATTATGTTACGGTAAAAAAGGCTGAACCAAAAAAAGACGAGCCTAAAAAAGAGGAACCAAAAAAGGCTGTAAAAACTGATGGAAAAATATAGAACTTTAATTTTTACAGGACTTGGCGCTCTCGCGGGTTATGCCTATTACTATTTTATAGGGTGCGCGGGAGGCGGCTGAGCCATCACATCGAATCCGTGGGGTTCGGTATTTTACGGCGCGTTCTTCGGCTATATAATTTCGGGATTATTCTGCAAAACTAAAAAAGGAGATGACGGTGAAGGTAAAAGCGATTCAAACGGGTGACCTTTCATTTGAGATTGACCAGTTCGGTCATAAATATACA
>DMTS01000222.1 GCA_003477045.1 Candidatus Delongbacteria bacterium | reverse complement strand
TCGACATACTGGAGAACCGGGTAATGCAGACATAAAATTATCAGGGAATTTTTACCGAGGTAATTCACCGCGCCTATCCTGACTATCTTTTTCGAGATCACTGTGATAAATATAATTGCGAAGAAAGCAGATAAATAGAAAAGAAAAACATTCCCGTAAATGTTTTCGAGAACGCTGATCCTTTCAATGCCTGACAATCTCAGGTTAAAATTATTAGTAACATAGTTTAAATAACTCAGCAGAACGGAAATATTGAAAACAGCTATGTCTGATANNGAGCCATCATCATGGCAGTTTCTATCTTAAAGGGGAGATCTGATACTGCGCGGGATAAAAAATATCCTGATACGGATAAAGCAAGTATGACTATCAGCCGTAAATATTCTGATTTAATTAGATTTATCAGAATGAACAATACCGAGAGTGAAAAAAGGCACAAAAGGAACCATAAAGGACCGTTTTGAGGTACGCTGCTGTCAATGCCTGCTATCGTTCTAAGTAAGTTAATGCAACTATGTTTTGCGACCTGCACTCCTTTTAACAAATCGACAATGATGAAAAAGAGCCATGTCAGCACATTGGATATCACGAAAGGTAAGTATATTCTTTTGAGTTTGGATTTTAAATTTTCTAGTACGGGTTTATCTTTAAAGAAATACCCGGAGATAAAAAAGAACAGTGGAACATGAAAAGAATAGATATACGGAGATCTTGGGAGAGTGGCGTGACCAAGCACCACCAGAAATATTCCGAAGCCTTTTATGAAATCTATGTATTCAAGCCGTTTGGCTAACATTAATTAACTCTTTCTCTTTTGAGAATTCTCTCTCAGCCGTTTTTTTAGAGACTGGTAAATTCTTTCCTGATCGTTCATTCGGAGAAGATTTTCAGAATAAACGGGATCGGAAATCGTTTTTGCTATACCAGCCAGTATCTGTATCTGTTTGCTTTCGTCCCTTGCAGGCAGAAGGATCATGAATATAAAATGAGCGGGAAGTCCGTCTGCGGAATCCCAGTCAACTCCGGGTGCAGACCTTCCGAAAGCGATCACGGGATTTTTTAAGCCGTCGATCCTTGCGTGAGGAACCGCCAGCCCTCTGGCCATTCCCGTGCCCATCAGTTTCTCTCTTTCAAGAACTGTTGTATTGATCTCACCGCAGGTCAGGCCGGTTAATTTGGGAGTCACTTTTGAACAGAGCTCGGCAATAATATCATTTTTGGTTGTTCCCAGAAGTTCAGGAATGATCCCGTCTCTCATCAGATATGCGCTGATGTTTAAAATAATTCTGTGTCTGATAGACCATGAAAGCAGCGGCCCTACAAGCAGAGAAGATACGATGGCCCCAAAAACGAGAGCTACGAATGTTATCTCGGAGATCATCCCCAGTTCCAGTGCTAGCAGTCCGAGTATTATCTCCATCGCTCCGCCAGTAATGAACGCTATTCCGAGCGACAGGGCATCGTCTTTAGACACTTTTACTATCCTTGCCCCAATCCATGCGCCGCTGAATTTTCCTAAAACGGCAACTGATGTAAAAGAGGCGGTCATAAACAGATCGATGTTTTTTATAAAGTCAACTTTCAATGCTATTGAGGCGAAAAATATCGGTACGAATACCGAATGAACCATCTGTGAGATTATCTCTCTGGTCCTTTCCGAGATCTCATGAGTGTTTCCGGCCATGATCCCGGCTATGAAAAATCCTATTATGGCATGTACGCCTATCCACTGCGTAAGAGCGCCGCTCAATATCGCCAGAAGAGAAATGAATGTCAGAGTGGTTGCCGGTTGAGGCAGTTCCAGTCTGTATAATTTTTTTGTGGCAAATCCTACGAATCTGCTTCCGATCGTAAGGCTGATAATTCCAAATGCAAGAGCCAGTCCGAGAGTCTGAAAAACAGGAAGCAGATCAGGACTGCCTTTCTGCGATACAAATCCGATAAAAACGGCGAACAGCAGCCATCCTATAAGGTCGTTCACGATGAAAACCGATAGTGTAAGAAATCCGAAATCGGATTTTAATATCTCCATATCATGAAGTACCCGTGCTATTACTGCAAGCGCGCCTATCGAGGCTGCGATCGATATGAATATTGTAAAAGTCATCTGGTCGGAAGATGAACCCATATATCTGTTAAGGTCCGGTAGCCAGTAAAATGTAGCGAATGTAAGAATAAAAGGCACAAGGATACCGACCGATGCTATGACAAATGCTTTGCTGCCCTGCTTTACCGCGCTTGAAAGATTTACTTCAAAGCCTGTAGCCAGTAAAAGGTACAAAAGTCCGATCCATGATACCGTTTCTAGCATGTTCTGCTGAATGAGTTCGTTGGGAAATAAGCGGGAGTGCGCTGCGGGGAAAAACCTTCCGAAGACAGTCGGTCCCAGTAATATCCCTGTGAGTATCTCTCCTGCGAGCGAAGGCATTCCTTTTTTATGGAACAGGCTTCCAAGTACCTTCGCGGTAGTAAGAAGAATGAAAAGCTGGATCAAAAATAAAAATACATGTTCTTCACTAAGATAATGCATCGCTGTCCCTTTGTTACTTCACATTCAGAATATAGTTATGTAACGCTCATAAAAAAAGAATTTTTTTCATTATTTTATCGCTTTTTTATAATTTTATAAATACTTTTCAGCACTTATGAATGATTATAAAAAAATAATTGAAACATTATCCGATAAGCTCAGCGGGAACGGACTTTACTACAGCGGTAAAGAGTTCAACACGGCTGAGGCGTCTGATTTTGAAGCATCAGGTTTAAAAGTTCTTATCTGCAGGCTGTCAACATACAGAGACACCGCCCAGTCTTTTACCCATCCGGTATTGTACAAACTGATCTCGGGGATAGGGAATTGTTTTGCTGATATGGCGTATCTTCCGCCGCCGCCGGACATTGAAGTGTTTAGAAAAAACGGTATTCCGCTTCTTATTCCTACAAAAACTAAGGCTGATCCGTTAAATTTTGATGTTATAGCGATATCAAATTCGCTTGTGCAGGAGCTTTTAAATATTGAAGTTCTGCTGAGAGAGAGCGGAATAGATACTGATCATTCAACGCGGATAGGAAGGGAAGACCAGCCTCTGATAATACTTGGGGGTTCAAACAGTGCGAACTGTCACTTCCTTATTAACGACATGTCGCCAATCGATCTGATATATACCGGTGAGGATCCCGAGAATATCGTCAGTTTGTTTTCCATGATAAAAGAACTAAAACTTTCAGGCCTGAAGAAAGCCGAGATAATAAGCAGATTATTTACTGAATATCCTTTAGTTTCTCCAGTAAGAGGTGAAAACGCGATAAAGAACGGACTTTCTTCAAATTACAGGAAAAATATACAGCCTGCAGGAGTTCCCGTTCTTTTTAAAGAAGATCCGCATTCGACTAACCTCGTGATAAGCAGGGGATGCCCGTGGTTCTGTTCGTTCTGCAACGAAAGTTACAGATCAAAACCATATTCAGAAGTATCACCGGAAGAGATCATAAAAACAGGATCCGAAATAAGAAGGCTGAACGGCTCTGAAGAAGTAAGCCTGTTCAGCTTTAATTTCAA
Organism: Candidatus Delongbacteria bacterium; assembly: GCA_003477045.1. Classification (GTDB taxonomy): domain Bacteria; phylum UBA4055; class UBA4055; order UBA4055; family UBA4055; genus UBA12480. The sequence continues at coordinate 13,979 of DMTS01000222.1, read as the reverse complement.
CGCGCATTCCAAGATAGAGGAAGTGCTCGGAGAACTTCATAAACAGTTCAGAATAGTATCATTAAAGAGCCAGAGGTTCGATGTTCTTTCGCTTAAAAGCGAATTTCTTAAACTGCTGCAGTTTTCAGGCAAAACAAGCATCACCTGCGGGCTTGAAGGGATATCGGACAGGCTGAGAAGTTACCTATCGAAGGATCTTAGCCGAATAGAGCTGGAACAAAGCCTGAGATCTCTATTGGAATCTCCGATACGAACACTTAAGATATTTCTTATAGCTACCGGGAACGAAACGGAAGAAGATATAAATGAACTGAAAGGGTTGATAAAATTCATAAAAGATTCTGTTCAAAATCGTCCCAGACCTCCAAGGATCGTATTTTCGCTGACTCCTCTTGTAAGGTTCCCCGGAACTCCGATTGGTATAGATCAGGCTTATCCGATCTCTGTCGTGCAGAAGATAACTGACCATGTGTCAAAAGCTGTAACTTCAGAGGATTTTGAATTCAGGACCGCAAACTCTGAGTATGAATATTGGGTGTCTCAGGTGCTTTTAAGGAACAGCTCGTTAGAATTTTATAACGCCGTACAAAAAGCAATAAAAGAAACGGGATTTTTATATTTCAGTGCGGTTGATAAAAAGTTTTATGACAGGCTGACTGCTAATCTTCGCACGATAGACCCTGACCCGGATTCGTTTCTCAACAACAACCTGAATTTCAGGCATTTCAATTCGAATATAGATGAAAACTTTATTTCTGCAGCATACGGTAGAGCTGCCGGAAGAAAAGATACAAAAACCTGCAATGAAATTAAAGGAACTGCTGTTTGTAATGCCTGCGGGGCCTGTGTCACCACAGAAGACAGAATATCCGCTACAACCTACAATAAAGGTGCCGGACTGACTGTTGACAGGCTTAAAGAAATACAGGCGGGATACGGTAGGGGAACAGAGATTTCAATTCCCGTTTATTTAAGAACAAAATGCGCAGGACTTTCGAACCGGTATCTCGGAGCTGTTTTCACATCAGCACTAATCAGGTCTTTTCCGGAAGGCGAAAAGCATATCAGAAAATTAGTCAGATTCACAAGCAGGGAAAGATTTGATAACGAAAATCTGCTTGGTGCCGAAGAGGCTGTATACAGATGCCCGCCTGAAAGTTTGGAGATGCTGACCGGAGTAATTCAAACCGATAAATTCAGGACTGAGTTTGAAAAATACGCACAGGGATTCGGAGAAATAATTCAGCCGGTTCAGATAAAAAATTTAATTGAGATAATTGTTACAGACAGAACTAAAAAAATAGATACATCATTTATGAATAAATTTCATATAAGATCGACTATTATCAGGATCAGCGACGGAGTCTATGAAGCTCAGGTTTCAAAAGACGGTCTTAAAAAGAAACAGTTTTCCAAAGTTCTTATCAACATAGCTGAGAGTAAAATCGAAGTCAGCTACGGCAATAAATTCGATCTGAATGATTTTATAAAGATACTTTGCGAGAGCTATAAGATCAGGCCTTTGCAGTTGATGTACAAGATCAATTAAATGACAGAAATTTTTATTTACCTACGTTGTACATAGGCGTTATACCCTGTCCGAGAATTATCGAAACATTCTGTTTCTCTCTGACCAGCTCGATCTTTTCTTTTTCGATCTCCAGCCCTCTAAGCTGCAGATATTCCTGGATGCTCATGTTCATCTGGATCTGATAGGCTTTATCCGCGATAGCCTTGTTGACCTCAGCTTCCTTTCTTGAAACCTCAGCTTTAGACCTGGCTTCCTGGGTCAGTATGCTCTGATTTTGTGCGGCAGTTCTTTTTGTCTCCTCAAGTACTTCCTGCGGCGGGGTAACAGCTCCGACCACAACCTGCAGAATTTCAACCGGAATATCAAGCTTTTTGCAGTATTCAGAGATTAGTGTAAATGTTTCACTCTGTATCTCAGCCAGAACCTGCCTGTTACCTGCCAGATCGAACATTTGATACGATGAGGCTTTGTCCCTGATCATAGTTCGGAAAGTTTCCTGTATAGACATCGCATACCAGTTGGTGCCGAACATTTCGTAAAGTTTAGGCGTCTGGCCTTTTATGACCTGAACTTTAAGATAAGCATTAAAGTCAACCGGGATGTTATCGTCGGTTATCATGTCGTCAAAAGGTTCAGTGATCGTCAGCGGAGTTACTTTAAAAATTATTGCGCTCGTAGTCGGAGCCACCCATACCAGACCTGGTTTTACAGCTACTTCATCAACCCCGCCGTGTCCGAATATCCAGGGCTGTTTAAGAAGCACAGCCTCTTCATCCCCCTCAGGCGAGACTGAGCAGCCGGCAAGTAAAACGAATGCCAACAAGAGCATGTACTTTAATGTTTTCATAGTTTCTCCTTTTGATTGGATTGATCTATTTTGTAATGTTTTCTTCAGTGAGCCCGTAGCACTCATTTTTTTCGTGGTTATCATGAAGCCCCAGAGGTTCAATATGAACGACAATGTCATAAACATTCGGTATCTGTGAGCGTATCCTGTCCTCCAGCGCCATAACAAGGTCATGCGCTTCGCAGACTTTACATTCGCCGTCAACTTCAACATCCATATCTATCGCATAAAGCACACCGAGTTTGGTGATCCTGACGCGGTGGGGATTCCCGACACCGTCAGAGTCTTTTACGATCTCAAAGATCTTATTATAAAGTTCAGGATTGACTTCTCCTTCCATCAGCTCGGTTATAGTTCCCATGAATATCTTTACGGCTGAGAACATTATCCATCCGCCGATGAGAACGGCGAGAAATCTGTCTATAACAGGCATATTGAAGTAGAAAACGCAGCCCAGTCCGACAAGAACTCCGACAGAAGTTATCACATCATTCTGCATGTTCTTCCCGTTGGCTATAAGCATCGCGCTTCCGGATTTTTTACCGAGTGCGTACTGGCTCCATGCCAGAATAAGTTTACCTACTATTGAGAATATCGTAACATAAACAGCCGCAACTTCAGGCATTTCGAAAGTATCATGGTTCATTATCTTATCGATTACCGACATTACAAGCTGTCCGCCTATAAAGAACATGATGAAGGATAAAATTGATGTAGCTATAGTTTCAGCTCTGTGGTGACCGTAGGGGTGTTCCTTGTCAGGCGGTCTGGCTATAATTTTCGATACCATCAGGGTAATGACAGAAATAAAAATATCTGTCATGCTGTCTATTCCGTCACCTACAACAGAGAGACTACCCGCCATAAGACCGATCAATATCTTTGCCAGTGAAAGTACTGCATTTCCGACGATGCTGATTAATGAAGCTGTTCTTATCGTTCTGTTTCTGTCCATAAGTATAGAATGTTAAGAAATAAATCGGTTCAAATCAAGGTAAATAAAAAAGGCAGAAATATTTTGCATTAAATATTCAGGTTGTTTATATTTTCCTGTTGAATTTTTCAAAGGTATTACAATTATGAAAATGATTATTATTACAGCGCTTATAGCAATCCTTTCATTGGAAGGGGCAACGAGTGTAGCTGTGATCGAACTGAAAGACAGAGACGCAGGGGCGGCAGTAGCGAGTATCCTTACAGATAATTTAATAAGCGAACTATCAAGTATGAACTATTATGAACTTGTAGAGCGTGAAAGAATGGAAACTATTCTTGAAGAGCAGGGATTGCAGAATTCAGGACTTTGTGATGATAGTGCCTGCTTAGTTAAGATCGGCGGGCTGTTAGGCGCACAAAAAATGGTTACAGGAAGCATTGGAAAGCTGGGAGATGTTTATTCACTTTCGATCAGGATGTTCGATGTAGAAACGGCTAAGAACGACAACAGCGTGACATTAAATAAAAAGTGCAAAAAAGACGATCTGGTCATCCTTTTGAAAGATGCGGTAAAACAGCTTACATCGGGGATTGATAAGAAAAAAGACTTTGTGAACGATGACGATTATGAAAAGAAGCTCGCAAAGCTCAAAGAATATGAAGACGCAGTGGCTGCTGCAGAAGAGAAAGCAAATCAGGGGAAAATAAACAGGATATGCGAGAATTTGGCTGCGACCGTTGCGGCAAGCGTTGCGGCATATTATGTTCAATACGGTTGTCCGGAAGCTGAAATGATAAAAAAGCTTACGACCATGAAATCTGGATTCGGTGTTCCCGTAGTACTTGACGCTTCTAAAATAAATACTCCAAAAGACTATAAAGTAGAATTTACAGCCGATCAGGTCACCGTTACGCACACAAACGGAACGAATTCATCTGTCAGATGGCGTTGATCATCAATCGGCACTGTTTAAAATTTCAGGAGGAGCTATGTCGTTTCCAAAAATAAAAATTCAGATCATGTTCCTATTTCTGATCAGTACTGTCGTTTCATCCCAGACAGTGGTCCAGTGGTACACATCTATGGGAAATTTTAAAGGCCAGCTGAGAGAAGACCTCGTTCCGATCACAGCGAATAATTTTATGGATCTTACCAATGCGGGATTTTATGACGGACTGATATTTCACAGGGTCATTCAGGGTTTTGTAATTCAGGACGGCGATCCTCTGGGGACAGGCACGGGCGGACCAGGTTACACTATACCTGATGAGTTCCATCCCGAGCTCAACCATAATTCCGCCGGAGTGCTTTCTATGGCAAATGCGGGACCGGATACAGGCGGTTCACAGTATTTTATTACGCTTGATTCTTATCCTCATCTTAACGACCATTACTCGGTTTTCGGAAAAATTGTAGAGGGAATGGATGCGGTGTTCAACATCAGTTATGTGCCTGTTGATGATTCGGACAAACCTGTAACTATTGTTAGGATCGACAGTATCAGAGTGATCTATTCGCCTCCTGCCGAAGGTGTTTACAGGAGCGGATACGTTGAGAAACGGAAGCTGATATTCGGTGAAGTAGCAGAAATTAATATTTCAGACCTTTTTGCCGCAAGGGACAGCAGCGCGGTTACCGTAACGATCGAGGGGAACAGCGATCCCGGAATTCTGTCCTGTTCTCTGAACGATTCTATCCTGACTCTGACAGCAGGAAACACCGCAGAAGGCACTTCAACTGTCACGCTTAAAGGCACATCGGGAGATTTTTATGAGACCTTTGATATAAATGTGTCAGTTATTGACTACAGCCTGAGAGTTGAGGACTTTGAAACGGGCGATACTTCAAGATTCCCGTGGCAGAACGCCGCATACGGCTGGTCGGTAAATACATATGACCCCGCAGAAGGTGTTTACTGTATTCAGTCGGATTCTATAGATAATAACCAGTCCGCTGATTTTTTTATCGACACAGTATATGATGCTGATGGGGAAATAAGCTTCTGGTATAAAGTTTCTTCCCAGGAGGATTATGATTATATGGAGTTCTGGATCGACAGGATCAAAAAGATGTCCGTAAGCGGAGAAACACCATGGAGAGAGATCACTTTTTCTGTACACGCAGGAAACCGAGCATTAAAATGGAAATACAAAAAGAACGCATCGGGGATTTTAGGGGAGGACTGCGCGAGAGTGGACAGAATAATTCTTGACGGNNAACCCGTTCAATCCGAGCACAGAGATATCGTTTTCAATAGATAGATCTCAGGCAGTAAGACTGTCGGTATATAATCTTTCCGGACAGCTTGTTTCTGAGCTTGTCAACGGCAAAATGGAAGAAGGGTTTCATAAAGTCAGCTTTGATGCGTCAAACCTAAACAGCGGGATATATTTTTATAAACTGGAATGCGAAGGTTTAACTGCATCAAATAAAATGCTGCTGGTTAAATAGCTGCAGTTTCGGAATTTATTCAATTTCAATATCGAAAGATTTTAACAGTGATATGGCTTCAGGGACAGAGAATTTTGCTTTCTTGTGAATATTCTGGTTCAGGTTTATTTCATATTTGACCGCATTGATGAATGAGGCAGAACTGAGGTCGCAATTCTTAAACCGGCTGTTTTGCAGGTCTGAATTATCAAAAACAGCTTTAGTCAGGTTCGTTCTATAAAAATCGCAATCGTAGATTTTACAGCTGTCAAAGATAATGTTCTTCAGATCCATTTCAGAAAATACGCACAAAGTTATCTGACAGTCTTTGCAGTTAAAGCTGAATGTGAAAGTATCGCAGTTCGAAAAATTCAGTCCCAGCATTTTGCAGTTATTGAACGAAACATTTATAAGCCTGGTTTTAGTCAGATCGACATTCGACAGATTGCAGTTTTCAAAGCGGCAGTCAATAAAAGCCGATCTCTTAAATGACTGACCGGTGAAATTTACATTTTCAAAGGTTTCCGCTTCAAATTCATTATTTTCGTATTCCATAGCTATATCTTTTCCAGATAAGGTTAGACTTTTTTGCAACGAATAAATTTATTTCAATTTCTTAACATCTATCTTTTTGATATCTGTTTCAAGCTCTTTCAGACTATTTTCTCTTTCTGCAAGCCTCTGATTCTCAATGAATTTTTCATATTCCGCTTCTGACTTTTCTATTGCAGCCTGATGACTTATTTTTCCTGCGTGAGTGAGTAATTCTCTCTTGTTCATTTTCAAAATATCGTCAAGCTTTTCTATCCAGTCTTTCATATACATCGGAATATGCTGATTCGCCATTGTCTCTGCGAACGCGAGATACTGCTCCACAAGAAGCCCGAGAAGGTTCATTTCGTTCTCATTCAGATAATTTTTTGCTGTTGAAACTTCGCTTTTTGTAATTCGTGTGCCGGAATCTTTATCGTAAGACTGCATGCCCATCAAAGGCAGTTTCGAATCAGCTCTTCGATAAATCAGCTCAGCTGCCGTCTGCTTACTTATAGCCCATAAAAGTTTATTCTGAACGATCTTGAAGAATTCGATAGTTTTTTCATCTTTAGGATTATAATCTATGCTTGTTGTATAAATATCTTTGATCTTCTGATAAAAGAACCGTTCCGAGATCCTTATCTCGCGAAGTCGTGCCTGAAGTTCGTTAAAATAATTCATCGAATTACCCTTTTTGAACCGCTCATCGTTCAGAGTGAAGCCTTTAACGATATATTCCTTAAGCCTCTGAGTAGCCCATTTTCTGAATTGGGTACCCTGCAGTGATTTTACACGATATCCTACAGAAATAATGACATCGAGATTGTAATAATTAGGCGCAATTTGCTGAAATTCGGAATTTCCGAATTTCTGTAAAGTCTGGCTCTCAGCCAACTCTTTTTCTGCGTAAATATTTTTTATATGCTCGTTTATAGTAGATTTAGCTTTCCCGAAAAGCTGAGCTATCTGATTTTGATTCAGCCATACGGTTTCACTTTCCAGGATCACATCGATCTTTACTTTGCCGTCATCAGCTTCATAAACAAGGAATTGACCGTTATTCGAATCATGTATTGTGATATCATTTTTTGCCATATATTCTCCTCAGTAACTTCATAAGCAATTTAATAAAAAAATTCCGGATATTCTATATTTACCTTAGTTATTTTGTAATCTTGAGCAACGAATAAATTTACATGATCACGGAAGCCGTCCGATCAGAATGTTTAAACTCAGGCCTGCAAAGCTCTTTTCAGTGTTAATATTACCAAAGGCTGATAAACTCAGTCCGAATGGCCGAAACTTGTTCAGGTCAAGCTGAATTTCCAAAGGCAGTCCGAAAGCCTGATAATTGATCATTTCGTATTTGGTATATGCAGTGAAATCTTCATCTTTTTTGCCTTTATACTCTCCAGCTGTAAGTCCGATACCGCCAAGATATGAGATACTTATATTTCCGAAAGATTGCCTGTATCCGTAAAGCAACCCGATATCTCCTGCGTGTTCATCCTGAAAGGTACCCTGTATCGGCCCGCCGGCGATTGCTCTTAGCTTCAGAACATGTGTATTTTTTGAGTAATTAATTGAGGAATATAAATTCATCATGTCTGTGTCTTCTGTCCACATACTCCCAAGTCCCGCACTGAACCAAAGATAGTATGGAAATATTTTATTGCCTTCTTTGAAATTTATCGCTGAAAGAGCTGAACAGATCAGAATTAAATAAATAACACGATATTTCATACTGAATAGATTCAACATTCTATATTTACCTTAAGTTATTATGATACTTTTTAAAATGAGTAGTTCCAGTCAATCCCGGCAGTTTTCCGAGAAGAATAGCGAAATTCACTCCGCCATAACTTTTATCTAAATTAATATCGGCATAGAACATTATACTTAATCCAATATATGTTAACAAATTGACATCGATCTGAGCTTCCAGAGGAATTCCGACAGTCTCGAAAGCTATTTTTTCATAATAATCAATGTCGAGCCGGTCACCTTTATAAATTCCGCCGGTATAGCTTATACCTGCGAGCAAGGATACGCTTAATGAGCCATAAGTTTGTGTTCTGCCATAAAGAAGTCCCAACTCCCAAACTTCATCATTCGGTAATGGTCCGAAAAGAACCATCTCTTCAGCATGGATACCTCTAAGCTTAAAGATATGGTCGTACTTTGAGTAATTTATTGAAGCATTCATGTCTAACAGGCCGCCGTCAGCAGTGTCCATCGTACCCACACCGCCGCCGATCCATATAAATCCGTCCTGACTTTGTTCATCCATAAAATTGATCGCGTTCAGGTATGATGCGGTGAAGATCAGTAATAGCAGGAAATACTTAATTATTAACCTCGGTTCATTTACTAATTATGCTCATTAAATTTATGCAGAAATGATACTTTTAGCAAAGGATAAATCCGGGAATTATTTACCACCGTTAACTGTAACGACATAATAGAATCTTTTCGGCTCTATATATTCCGTAGTCCATGAATTAGTGACAGTAATAGCATTTTCGGTAAAAGTACCGTAAGGATCGGTTGAAGAATATATCTTGTATGAAGTTGCACCCGTTACCGCATCCCAGCTTATGATCAGGTCTGTGCCGACAACCTCGGTTGTGATGTTAAGAGGTATTTCAAGCGGTAATCCTATTCCCGAAACCGCAACATTTTTTAATATGGCTTCCTGCGAAGTATGAACTATATTTCCCGAAATAACTCCGAGGGTAGCCGGTTCAAAATTTACATATATAGTTCGCGATATTCTGCCGTTGACGGGAGAAACGCTTAAGTTCTTCACAAAACCGGAACCTGAAGTAATGGATGCTTTATACCCTTCAGGGCAGTTTATACTCAGATCAGCTTTCAGGTCATTTGCTCTTAAAAAATAACTCAACTGAGAAGATTCACCTGTTTTAACACTCCCGAAATCATAAAGTGCGGTGCCTTTCTGCTCATAATGTTCAATTGTACCGTCATAAGCTCCGACAAGCATATCCAAAAGTCCGTCTCCGTCAAAGTCTGCAAATGCCGGCGCTGCCCTGTCACCGACATCGATCGAATTAAAATTATGAGTTATCGCAGAAAAACCCGTTGAATTAATAGCACTCTGCTCGTAATGCCTGATGTTTCCGTCAAAATCACCGATCAATAGATCGATCAATCCGTCGCCTTCCAGATCGGTAAATGTTGGCGTACAATTTGAGGGAATGTATATGGAATTAAAGGAGGATGACCTTAAGATCATGGAAGTCGAATTGTGAGAACTCTGTTCATAGTGCTGAACATAATCCGTACCACCGCATATAAGCATATCGATCAGACCGTCGCCGTCAAAGTCTGTAAATGCCGGAGCAGATTCATTTTCCACATCTATGGAATTAAAAGACGAAGTTATAAAAGTACATTCTGTGGAATTTACTTCAGACTGTTCTAAATAAGCTACCCACCCGCTGCTTTTTCCGACAAGTATGTCATTCAGCCCGTCACCGTCAAGGTCGGTAAATGCCGGTGAAGCATTCGTTCCGATAATATATCCAGTATAATAACCGATCCAGTCAAATACGGTAGAATTAACTGCATGCTGAGTGAGATATCTTATGTATCCGTCGCTTCTTCCTATCATAAGATCGAGCCGTCCGTCGCCGTCAACATCAGTGAAAGCCGGTACAGCTTCATCTCCCACATCTATTGAATTAAAGGTCGAAGAAACAAGTCTGAAAGATAACGGGAGTTCCATCGGCACGATCTCCGGCCTCGGGATAGCCTCAAGTTTCAGATCATCGAAATAACCGTCGTTATTCGTTCCCGAATTCCTGACGCTGGTCAGCCGTATCTTTATGTATCTTGTCCCTGCAGGGGCATAACGCTGATCGGAAACAAGATCCCATCCGGCAGTGTTATTTTTTAGACCTGAATCGAAAAAGTCAAGCTTTGTAGTCTGCGCATTGTCCCAGTATTCTACTTCGATCTGTGTCTGGTCAACCGGAGCCTGGTCATACGATCTGACCCTTCCTGTGAATAAAAATTCCTGTATTCCGGCATCAATTTCAGTCGCATATTCTCTTACATCGATCGTCTGGGTAAGTTTATCGAGTGCGTCGGTACCCGCAAAAAAATATGCTTCGCCTTCGTAGGCAACGGGATTTGTCGTTCTCTGCGACCATGCCGTTCCCAGTTCCTCTGTCCATAAAGGAATGTTGTCTGAAACCAGCGCGGATTCGCAACCCGGATTGTAGATAATATTACCGGAAAATAACAGAACGCAGTTCAGGATTACCGCTAAAATGACCGATGATCTCATAAACTCCTCCTTGATTGAAGAAAATTATCTGTGATAATAATTTATCTAAATAAATTTTGAAAAGCAACTGATATAAATTGTTAAATATCAATTGATTGAATAATGGACAAAAGGAAAGGTTGTTTTGGCGATATTTTGGTTATTTTACAAGGATACTTCAACTACTTTAGCTATAAACTCGAATTATTTCCCTCATTACAAAGAAAATCAAACAGATTTATATGTTTTACGCCTGACTTTCTTTTGAAAACGACCGGATCCATTGAAATAACATACTTCGGATGGTTGTCCCTGACAGACTCAAGGGCTGAAAACTCTCTTTCTGCTGTTTCCGGATTTTGCATAAGATATGATACTTGAATATAGATTTTTTCTTCTTCCTTTTCCGCTATAAAATCAATTTCCTTGTCTCCTATTCTGCCGAATGATACTTTATAATCCCTTCTGTAAAGCTCAAGGCAGACTATGTTCTCCAGTATTCCGCCGATATCTTCATCTCTGAATCCTAGTACCGCGTGTCTTAAACCCAGGTCGCCGGCGTAATATTTTGCGTTCGTGTCAAGGTATTCTTTTCCTTTTAAGTCGTATTGCCTGATCTTATGTGTGATCATTACATCGTTCAGGTTGTGTATAAGGCTCAGAATAGTCGGAACGCTGGTTTTTATGTGCTGGTTCTTCATATATTTTACGACGTTGCTTGCGTTAAACTGATTACCTATGTTATCGAAAACAAAGCTCACTACGTCCTCCAGCAGGCTCACATTCCTTACATTGAATTTCTTAACTATATCTTTGAGAAGTATCGTCTGGTAGATAGCATCAAGGAACTGAAATGTTGCGGAAGCTTGAAAATCAAGATGAAAAAGTCCCGGCAGCCCTCCGAATCTGATATATTTTCTGAATACTTCCTCCTTCGGCTTACTTTCAAAACCTCCGAGCTCGGTAAATTCATTGAAGCTGAAAGTATATATTTTGAACTCGACATATCTGCCTGAGATCAAAGTGGCAAGATCAGATGAGAGAAGATGCGAGTTCGATCCTGTGATATAAACATCCATGCCTTCAGCCAGAAAAGAGTTCACCGACCGTTCCCATTCCTTTATTTCCTGTACTTCATCAATAAGGATAACCGAACCGGATTTTCCTCCTGATTCGTCAATATGGCTATTCAAAACTTTATAGTCAGTTATAAAATCGAACTGACGAAGCTCTTTGTTTATTGATATGACTTTCTTTTTCGGTTCGTTATGTTTTATCTCAGCTTCGATCTGCTTCAGCAGTTCACTTTTTCCCACCCTTCTCATACCGCTCAGGATCTTTATGACCGGTTTTCCCATAAAAGGCCTGATCTTTTTTAAATATGTTTCCCTTATTATAGTTTTCATATTTCAATTCCTATTTTAAATTCTCGACAAAACAAAGGAAATTTAATATATACTTTAAATAATTGCAAGTTTTTAATTAATTTAAAATGTAGATTTAGCAGAATTTGCAGAAAGTTCCCGAACTTTATTATTGCGGATTTGATTTAATCGAAAAAATTCGTATATTACGAATAATAAAACGGAGTCAGAATGCCTGTAATATCAAGATTTTATGGCATAGTAATAAAAATGTACTTTAATATATAATGAATTTTCATAGAATTAAAAATATTGTGGCATTAAAGAATTATCAGCTTAAAGTTGAATTTATAACTGGCGAACTAAAAATTTACGATTGCAAACCACTGCTTGAAAAAGATGTTTTCAAAGCTCTGGAAAATGAGAATTTATTCAGAAAAGTAAAGGTTGATACCGGAGGTTACGGTATTATCTGGAGCGATGAAATTGATCTTTCTGAATCAGAATTGTGGATAAACGGTAAAACAGTAGAATCTCAAGTAGCCGAGGATAAAGCTGAATACAATTCTAAATGATACTTTTTGTAGCGAATAATTCCCAAATATGAGACTTTTTGCAACTTATAATAATTTTTAGACCTGCTGCTTCACAATACTAAAGTTGTTTTGCTTTAATCTATAACAGGTTTGATGAATGTTTCGATGTATTCCACTATCTCTTGAAACGAGAGTTCTAAATTTAGATTACTTCTTCTAATGAAAGATTTCCATTGAACTTCAAATTTGGGTTCTGTCTTGAATTCGTTTGAGAAAACTATCTCCGTAGCGGATATCTTTGTAGATCTTTTTTCAAAAGTAGCTTTAATCGATTCTCTGAGTTTCTCAAGATCAAAATTATAGTTTTGTGATATGAAATATATATCATAAAAATCTTTCATTCTGCTGGTCTGGTAATTCAATTTTACTATTGACTCAAATTTCTCGGCAATCACTGTTTCAAACGGATAAACATAAATTGAAGGATTTTCCATATTCAGAAGGCTCTGATACTCACATATTTTTGCACCGTCAGTCACTACATCACCGAAACCGATATCAAGCGTCATTATTGTTCTTACAGATCCTAAATGAGCAATAAGTTTAAGCCTGGTGCCTTCATACTCCATGCCTTCCTTAATTACAGATGTTTCAATAGAATCGTGATCGAATGAAACTCCGTCTTCACACTCGACCAGACATATCTCTTTAAATATATCTTTCAGCTGTTCGGGATCATTATTTACTTTAATTCCGAGAAAATCTATATCTTTAGTCGGTCTGTATTCTGAAGCTTTGAGGAAATTAAGCATTAACCCGCCTTTGAGTACAATATTAGTTTTATACTTAGAAACAGAGAGCCTATACAATAACCTTTCCTGAAAATATTTTAAACAAATGAAATCGAAGTTCATTTTTTTTGCATCAGCAATATTTTTCAAACGGGTTTTTACAGAATCAGCTATATTCTTCATTTTTATCCCAGCAGAGTTTTGAGCGACGGATCTATGATCTTTGATACTCTACATATTTTTGCATAATTTCTTAGTTTAAAATAATCAGCATTTTTACTGCCGACATAATTTTTAAGCGATTCATAAGCTACATCTTCTCCGATCTTGTCTCTGTATCTGAATATATCGCAAATTGTCTTTTCTCTGTCATATATCCGAACATCACCGTATTTTGTCTGAACAGTTACTACTCCCAGATTGAAATTTTTCTCGGTGAAATAATATACTTTTACAGGCTGATTGATCTCAACCGGCACTTTCTTGCTCCTGAGAACAGCAATATCAATGACGGGATTATTGAATGTCGTAAGATCATAATAACTCAGCGCGGAAAGCAGGCAGATAACCGAATCAGGTACTGCTTTTGCCACATCGACAAATGATATGCTGATATTCTTCGGGTCAGCAAGTTCGGCAAGCCTGTACAGTCCGGGTTTAACTTTTACTATACTTCCGTCAGTCAGCAGTTTTCTGACCTGATAAGTATTAAAGTTAT
>DMTS01000050.1:2051-10157 GCA_003477045.1 Candidatus Delongbacteria bacterium | reverse complement strand
ATGCCTGTTCCTATATTCTGTATCTCAACGATCAGACTGTCGGAAAAACCGATCACGTAGGACCCGAAATCAAGCGTAGACTGTACTACGTTCAGCTGCGGCGTTGCTGAAGGCACTCCGACAGCATTCCATGCCTCAACAACTGAGTTATACTCGGCTGATCCTGCACCGAAGAGATCAATGGCCGCCTGTTCTGAACCGGCTCTTGTGTCAATATATTGTGAACTTGGTGTTAAATATACACTCAGATTTCTGTACGCTATTTGTTCAGCATTCTCTAATCCGATACCGGAAACATTGTAATTGTAACCATTGTCATTTGTTCCTGTACCGCCTTCAGTAAGGAGATAGAACCAGAAATTCTGCACACCGCTGTTCGTATGTACTCCTCCGTTGTCAGAAGATCCAGCTTCCCAGTACGATCCGAGATATGTGTCAGGATCTCCTTTAAGATTCGGGTTGCTCATACATCGTATCATACTAGTACCGTCAAGAAAAATTTCATTCCCGAGATTCCAGCTGGCTGTTGCTGAATTATTATGAAATTCTAGCGCCTGTCCGAAAATATCGCTGAATGATTCGTTTATAGCACCGGATTCATAAGAATATATAAGATCAGCAGTATTTTCTGTGACCGCGTGAGTGATTTCGTGGCCGACTATATCAAGAGTAACAAGTGCCGTTGCCGAATAGCCGTCGCCGTCGCCGTATGTCATTACGGAACCGTCCCAAAATGCATTGAAATAATTTGATCCGTAATGGACATATGATTTGATCGCAGCGCCGGCGTCATCAAAACTGTTCCTGCCGTGTTCACCATAATAATAGTCATATGTCTTTTCTGCACACCAGTGTGCATTTACCGCTGCTCCGTCGGAAGCGAACAAAGTATCACTATCTGTAAAATCAACAGAGGAGCTGTATGAATAACCATTCAGCATATTAAATGTTTCAATGCCGTCCCCCCTCGATGTCTCCCTTAATCTGTAAGAAGCTGCGGATAGAGAATCGATGGTCATCGGTACAGTTCCGTTATACATTGAGTTTCCGCTTCCGCTTACATCGGCAGTATGTATTTTATTGAAAATATTTATAACCTCACCCGTAATAGCATCAACTTCCACATTATATCTTGCAACCGGTTTCTTTGCATAGATATCGAATTGATAAACCAGACGCAAATCTTCTTTATTTAAAGAATACTTTCTTGAGCTGATCACCAGCTTTGATTTAGGATAATATTGACCGGCATCAGCTTCGTTCGTCTCCCACATGTATTGTTCTGCATTTACTTCTCGAACAGCAATATTCAACGCTGCATTTTCTGAAATTCTTATTTCAGTACTAATTTTCAAACCGGGTATTATAATACCGTTAGCACGTATCAGACGGCCTTTCTTTTCATGAAAAATATATTCCGCAACAGGAATTTCATAACCTTTATAAAATTGTTTATACCTTTTGTGAACCATCCCCAATTTGTCTGAATATTCTTTGGTTTTTCGTAATTCAGATTGACCTGACAGACCCAGATCATTCAAGTTTTCAGACAGGAATTTTTCAGAAGTTTCGCTGAATTCTGACGAGAATTCTATTTCCGCGATCGAACCGTCATTTCTTGCTATTAGCTTTTCAGCATGATCAACGATATTTTTAGCGTTTCTTCCGGTTATAGAATACCTGTCTGCTTTAATATTTGGCGATACACTTTGAGAAAAAATACTCCCGAAAAGCAACACCACGAGAATGATCTCTAATCTTATTAACTTCATTATCCGCACTCCTAACTTAGATCAACTTATTATCACATACCTATTAAAAAAAAACTCACTTTATTGTTTTAAACTACTTCTTTAAGCAGACCATGACGATTAGATATTTTCATTACCAAATATATACTGAATATTATTCATCATGTCAACTGTTTTAAGTTTTTTATTTTCAAAAAATTTAACGAAATTCTAACTTATATATATTGTAAATATTACTTTGATTTGTTATATTTATTTTCAGTAGTAAATTGAGAAAGTGTATAAATTTCAGGGATCGTAATGAAAATAGGAATTCACATCACGCATGAAGCGGTGCAGAAGATCGGCGGAATAGGTTCAGTTATCGCGGGACTTCTGACCGCAAATTCATATAACCATTTTTTTGACCGGAATATACTTTACGGTCCGCTGTTCAATTCTGACGGCTCTCCCACTTCAAGGCTTGGAAAAGACGGAGTTGTTCTATATTCGGGCATAGATAATTATGACACTGAGAAATATGCCCACATTTTTTCGCCGATAGAAAAAAAATACGGAGTAGGCATAGTTTACGGAAAAAGGATAATCCCGAATGAAACTAATCCGAATAATTTCTGCGAAACTGAAACAATACTTGTCCATATCAACAGTATGAAAACGGAACATGTCGATAAATTTAAATTCCTGCTCTGGGAAAATTTCAGGATCCAGTCAGACAGATACAACGACTGGGATTATGAGCAATATCTCCGCATCGCTGTGCCTTATATCGAAATTCTAAATGCGCTAACTTCAAAAGATGATTTCCTTTTCCATTTTTCTCATGAATATATGGGCATGGCTTCAGTTTTAAAAGTGATCGCCGAAAGAGACAAAAGCAAAAAAAGAAATGATAAAACAATTTTTTACGCACACGAAGTTTCAACGGCAAGAAGCATAGTGGAAAATCATCCGGGACACGATATCAGCTTCTACGGAATAATCAGAAATAAAGAGATCGACGGCAAATCTATGGAAGATGTTTTCGGGGATAAGTCGTCTTACTACAGAAACGAGCTTGTTAAGAGAACGGAACATTTGGATCATATCTTTGCAGTAAGCGATCTGATAGCGGATGAAATAAAGTTCTTAAATCCAAGTATAGATCCTAAAAAAATAGCCGTTGTATATAACGGAATTTCCCTTAAAAAGATCAATTTTGAGAATAAAAATCACAGTAAAGCTGTTTTGAGTAAATACTGTAAAACTCTGCTTAACTATGAACCTGATGTTGTTTTTTCCCATGTTACCAGGCTTGTATCAAGCAAGGGGTTATGGCGCGACATCATGCTTTTAGAGGAGCTGGATGAACTTTTTGCCGAGAATTCTATGACCGGATTTTATGTTCTTCTTTCAACACTTATAGGAACAGGCAGACCTTCCGGTGATGTATCAAGAATGGAAAAGGAATACGGATGGCCTATACTTCACAGGGAAGGCTGGCCTGATCTTGTCGGAGTTGAAACTGAAATTTATAACGATCTGTCTCATTTTAATGCTAAATCAAAAGCGATAAAAGGCATCTTTATGAATCAGTTCGGGTTCAACAGGCACTCATGCGGAAGCAGAATGCCGGAAAATGCACAGTGGATCGACCTGAGGATCGGATCAGACGCAGAACTCGGAATGTCCATTTACGAACCTTTCGGTATAGCGCAGATCGAAACGATCCAGTTCGGCGGCCTTGCCGTGCTTTCTGATGCCTGCGGATGCTGCGGGCTCATTAGATCCAAATACAGATCGAACGATAATTCCTACCATATAGTGAATTTTACAAAGAACAACGGGAGTCTATCTATTCGGGAACTGATGGATATGAAATCTTCGGAAAAAACCAAGATGGAAAAAGCCATAATTGAAGAACAGGCATTTGCAATTTATGAAAAATTGAAGAACAACATGAATAAAGAAACAACTGCCGCACACTTCAAAGAATCCCAGAAGCTTGCTTACGAGATCGACTGGGATCATATCGTATCAAAGAACATTGTGCCTGTTTTAAATAAATTTTAGGAGGATATTGTGGATTTCAATTATTATTATAACGAGGTTATGCACCATGAATGGGTTGTAAGCAACAGTAAAGGCGGATATTCAATGGGATGCGGTAACCTTGTGAATAAAAGGAAGTATAACGGACTGCTGATTTCTTCGGATAAAAATCTAAAAAGAACACATGTCGTACAGGCTCAGGAAGTAAAAGTTAAATGGCGGAGCAAGGAAGTATATCTTGATTCAAATAATTATGCAGAATGTATTTATCCTGACGGATACGAACACATCGTAAAAACATGGTTCTATCCTTATCCTGTTTTTCTTTATTCTTCCATCCCCAAATCCGATGAGTTCATAGTGATAAAAGAAATTAAAATGCATCCTTCAAAAAATATAGTCAAAATATCTTTCACGAATTACTGCAGCACGGCAGTAGAACTTGAAATAAGACCCAAGTTTTCTCTAAGGGACCATCATTCGGTCAATCCTGTTGATGTCTGGGACAGAACAGTGACCATATTTATGAAGGACAGCGACACTTCGGCATCATTCAGCAGACTTGACACTAAAGCAGCGGGATATATAAGCGTTTCAAAAGGCGACATCCGCGATTCGAAAATAATCTTTAGGAATGTTTATTACCCTGCGGACGCAACAAGGGGTTACGACGCTTCTGAAAGCGTTATTTCACCCTGCGTGATATCGATGACGCTCGAAAACTGCGAATCAGCCTACATCCTCTATTCCGATGAGCCTGTAGAGAATGCTGAAAAAATGTCGAAGGAAATAGATAAAAGATATTCTAAATGCGTTTTTCCAAAAGATCATCCCAGAAGCTGCAGCCCCAAGTACTCTCTTGATAAAGTGATTTTTGACGACGATAATCTTTACGCTCTGAAAAAGTATCCTGAAATTTTGTCCGACCTTTATAACTTGTTTGTGCTGAAAGACGATATCATTGCGGGGTTCCCGTGGTTCTCTGCATGGGGACGTGATACAATGATAAGCATGAAGGGTCTTCTTTATCAGGGTAGATTTAACTTGTATTTAAAGATCCTCGATAAATACGGAAAACAGCTTCAGAAAGGTTTACTGCCGAATGTCATAGGAGAAGGCGGCGAGGGAACTAACCACAATTCTGTTGATGCGTCTTTGTGGTTCGCTGTCAGACTTTCTGATGTCTGGGATCATATCAGCGATGAAAAAGTTAAGTCAGCGATGTTCGGATATTTATCAGAGATAATCGGAAATTATGCTTTCAATAAACTTCTGCCGTTCTTCTGCGACGATGACGGTCTGATCGAGATAAAAAATGGAGAAGACGGTCTTACGTGGATGGATGCAAAGGTTTACGGCAATCCTGTCACTCCCAGATGGGGTAAACCGGTTGAGATCAATTCATTATGGTATAATGCTCTAAAAACATTCGAGAAAGCGGCAAAAGAACTCAATAAAAAATCATTTACGCTTAAATATATTAAATTCAGCACGAAGGATGTTTCCGGACTGATCAAAAAAGTGGAATCTTCGGCTAACAAATTCGTAGTGAACGGTCACCTTTCCGACAGGATCGAGAACAACTATCCGATAGATGAATACAGGCCGAATATGATAATAGCCGCATCTCTTCCCTATCAGCTGTGGGATACAGAAATAATAGCCGGCAGCTGGAAGATCGCGCATGAAGAACTTCTTACACCCTACGGGCTTAGAACCCTGACGCCCAGGAACAGCTCTTTCAAGAAAAAATATATCGGAAGTCAGACACAGCTTGACATGGCTTATCACCAGGGAACAGTCTGGGCGTGGCTGCTCGGTCCTTTCATCGAAACTTTCGTGCTTATCAATAAAAAGAAGATGAAAAAGGCGGAACTTAGAAACAGTATAGATTCTTTTACCGACAGATTTAAACAGGGTATTTTAAAAGGTCATATATCGTCTGTTGCCGAAGTCTGGGACGGGGATAATCCTCATTTTCCTAAAGGATGCCCTGCACAGGCCTGGAGTATAGCAGCACTGATGACCGCTGAACATATATTCGATAAAATCGGGGCTGAAAAATGAAAGTACTCATGTTCACATGGGAATTCCCGCCGCTTATTTCCGGAGGTCTGGGTACCGCATGTTACGGCATCGTAAAAGGACTTCTCAAACAGGGCGTTGAGGTGGATCTGGTTCTACCCACGCGGGAAGAAGTTTACTTTCCGATGAGGACTGAAAGCGATGTTGATACTCTTCCCGTAAAATTTTTATCACCTTCTAAAGAAATCGAGTTTACAAACACTGTCTTTAAAACTTCGCGGGAAAAATTTGAGTTCGTAGGAGTCTCTTCCGTTCCGGAATCGTATATAAGCATGAAAGAGGTCAGCACCTTCTACGAGTATTTTGAAAACTTTACGGAAAGGTATGACTACAAATCAAAAGTGCCATTCAGAGAAGTTCTGAACAATATTATGGGCAGCGAGAACATATTCGAAAAGGTCAAGGAATTCACACTAAGGGCTCAAAGATATGCCCAGTCTCTTGAATATGACATAATCCATGCCCACGACTGGCTTACATACCCTGCGGGTATTATAGCCAAAACAGTATCGGGTAAAAAGCTGGTCTGCCATATACACGCAACTGAATTTGACAGGGCAGGCGGAGCAGGCGACATCAGGATCCACAACATCGAATACTCCGGCATGACAGATGCGGATGCCGTAATCGCTGTTTCCCGATATACAGCCGAAATGGTGATTTCCAGATATCTGATCGACACTGCCAAGATAAGGGTAGTTCATAATGCCCACAATATAGATATACAGGAATTTGAGAACAAGAAACGCCTTTTTAAAGATCCTGTCGTTCTGTTCCTGGGAAGAATAACTTTGCAGAAAGGTCCGGATTATTTTCTTGAAGCTGCCCGGATAATACTGGAAAAATACCCTAAGGTCAGGTTCATTATGGCCGGAGCGGGAGACATGGAAAAAAAGATCGTTCATAAATCAGCTAAATACAGGCTGAAGAACAGATTTTTATTCACAGGATTTCTGAATGGCACACATGTGGCTGAAATGTTTTCAAACTCTGACATTTATGTCTTGAGCTCCGTATCAGAGCCGTTCGGAATAGCTCCGCTTGAGGCTATGTCATACAGTCTTGCAACTATAATTTCAAAACAGTCCGGAGTGGCTGAAGTCATACAGAATGCCATTAAAGTTGATTTCTGGGATGTAAAACTTCTATCCGATCACATAATAGAACTTATTGAAAAACCGGACTACAGAAAGAAACTCGGCGCAGCAGGAAGACACGAAGTTGAACTGATCAAATGGGATAAGGCCTGCACAGAGATAATTGATGTTTATACAAAAACGGTAAAAAGGTAAATTTATGATAAATCTTGTTTTTTATTTTCAGGTGCACCAGCCTTACAGGATCAGAAATTTTTCGGTTCTCGATATAGGAAAAGGCAGGGATATTTTTGATGACGAACTTAACGGCGAAGTCATGCGAAAGGTAGCAAATAAATGTTATCTGCCTGCAAACAAACTTCTGCTTGAGCTGATAGATAAATATGAAGGCAGATTCAGGATCGCCTATTCTATTACGGGCACAGCGATAGAACAGTTCAGAAAATACTGTCCCGAAGTGCTTTATTCTTTCCGCGACCTTGCAAAAACGAACTGCGTGGAATTTATCGGTGAAACTTATTATCACTCTTTGTCATTCCTTTATGACAAGGAAGAATTTCTGGATCAGGTAAAAATGCACAGAGAGACAATTAAGAAAGAATTCGGCTTCTCCCCAATCACTTTCAGGAACACAGAGCTCATATATCAGGATACTTTGTCCGACTATATCTGGGAAGAGGAAGGCTATAAGGTGATCCTGACTGAGGGCGTTGACAGGATACTTGACTGGCGTTCTCCGCTTTATGCGTACAAAGATAAGAACAAAAACATGATGATGCTTCTAAAGTTCTATTCGCTTTCTGATGATATAGCTTTCCGTTTTTCAAATAAGGGATGGGTAGAATACCCTCTTACAGTCGATAAATTCGTGAAGTGGATACGCGATCTTAATCTGATCGAGAAAGGCAAAAAAAATCTGTTCTTGAACCTGTTCATGGACTACGAAACATTCGGCGAGCATCAGTGGNNGACGCGCTTCATATAACCAATTATCAGCCTGAAAGCATATCATTTCCCGAGCCTGTATCATGGGCGGATATGGAGAGGGATCTTTCCGCATGGAGGGAGAACGATATGCAGTATAACGCGCTTGAGACATTCTATGAAATACTTGCGCGTGTCAAAGCGTCAAAAAATCCCGA
>DMTS01000050.1:0-2037 GCA_003477045.1 Candidatus Delongbacteria bacterium | reverse complement strand
AAAAATGAAGCTGAAAAATTTTTATGTAAAACCTGTCGTTCCCGATTCTCTGCAGCCTTTGTATGAAGTGTCATACAACATGTGGTCAACATGGGATAAAGAAGCTGAAAGGCTCTACAGAAGAATAAATCCTGAACTTTTCAGGAATGTGAAACATAATCCTGTTGAATTTCTTCACCGGTTATCTTCTGAAGATATGGACAAGCTGTCAAAAGATAACGGTTTTTTGTACGAGCTTAATAAGGTTTACGACAAATTTAAAAGATATATGAGTTTTGAAGGATATTATACTGACGAGAACGGCGATGATATTCCTACTCACAGCGATGATATAATAGCTTATTTTTCCATGGAATTCGGAATGCACGAGTCGGTGGCCATATATTCTGGCGGACTCGGAGTTCTTGCGGGAGATTACCTTAAAGCCGCTTCGGATACAGGGATCCCGCTTTACGGTATCGGATTGCTTTACACCTACGGTTACATGAACCAGAGGATCGCTATTGACGGGTTCCAGCAGGAGGAATACCTTGAAAACAAGTGGTATCTGAAAGCTGTAAAAGAGACGACAGACGCGAACGGTGAGCCTCTTATTTTTCCGATGAAAATAAAAGGGCATAATGTATGGATAAAAATTTGGGAAATTGATGTTGGAAAAATAAAGCTGTATCTTCTCGATACCAACATTCCTCAGAACGACATTTCGGCAAGATGCATAACTGACCACCTCTATATAGCTGACAAACATCTCAGAATACAGCAGGAGATAATACTCGGCCAGGGAGGATTGAAAGCGCTTGATCTGCTCGGAATTAAACCTAAAGTATTCCACCTTAACGAAGGACATTCGGCTTTCCTGATCGTTGAAAGGCTGAAACAGCTTGTTCTCGATCATAAAATGCCTTTTGAAAAGGCTAAACAGCTTATCAAACAATCCACGGTATTTACAACTCATACACCTGTAATTGAAGGCAATGAGCATTTTGATGAAAGTTTTATCAGGGAATATTTCAAAGAAGATGTTGAAGCTCTCGGCATGACGATGGAAAGATTCCTTCAGTGCGGAAAGGTTGATAATTCAAGGATCTTCTGGCTGCCTATTTTTGCAATTAAATATTCAAAATTCAGGAACGGTGTTTCAAAGCTTCACGGGGATGTATCAAAAGAGATGTGGAAGGATGTCTTTCCGCATCTGCACGATGACGAAGTGCCTATCGATTTTGTAACGAACGGAGTCCATCTTCAGACATGGCTCAGTATGGAGATAACTTATCTGTTCGACAGATATCTCGGACCCGATTATATGCACAAAGCCAACAGAACTACTCTATGGGACGGCATTTCCGCTATTCCCAGCAACGAGATCTGGGAAGCGCACAAACGGAGAAAAGAACAGCTGGTAACTTTTATAAGGAAAAAGCTCGTTCATACGCTTCAGAGAAGAGGAGCTCCGGCAAAAAAAATAAAGAAAGCTTCAAATGCTCTTAACCCGCAGTATCTTACAATAGGTTTCGCACGAAGATTCGCGACCTATAAAAGAGCCAACCTGCTGCTTCAGGATCCGGAAAGACTTAAAAAAATACTCACAAACCCTTTAAGGCCGGTGCAGATCATATTTGCAGGTAAAGCTCATCCCGCCGATGTTGCCGGAAAAACTATAATAAAGGACATCTTAAATTTCGCGATCCAGAATGATCTTGAAGACCATATTGTTTTTGTTGAGGACTACGACATGGACATAGCCAGACATATGATACAGGGTGTCGATGTATGGCTGAATAATCCCATAAAACCTATGGAGGCCAGCGGTACTTCAGGAATAAAAGCCGGTATAAACGGAGTTCTTAACCTGAGTGTTCTGGACGGCTGGTGGCCGGAATGTTTCAACGGCACCAACGGATGGGCGATCACGGCAGGTGATTTCTACAGCGACATAACCCTAAAATCCTCTGCCGAAGCTCAGCAGATATATGATCTTCTAGAAGAAGAAATAACTGAAAAGTATTACGAGAAGAGAGACAGCTATTTTCCTGAAGA
>DMTS01000196.1 GCA_003477045.1 Candidatus Delongbacteria bacterium | reverse complement strand
AGAGGAAAAAGAAATGGGAAAAGAAATGAGTAGTGTAAAATTGTTCGAATCAAAAAAGATAAGGTCCGTCTGGAACGAAGAAGAGGAGAAATGGTATTTCTCCATCGTAGATGTGATCGAAGTATTGACAGACAATGATCGTCCTCGAAAATATTGGAGCGATCTAAAAGTCAAGATGATTAAAGAAGGTAGTGAGTTGTCCGAAAAAATCGGACAACTGAAAATGCAGTCAACTGACGGAAAGTATTATGTTACCGATGTAGCTGATACAGAGCAGTTGTTCAGGCTTATACAGTCCATCCCCTCCCCCAAAGCAGAACCGTTCAAAAGATGGCTGGCTCAGGTTGGAAGAGAGAGAATTGATGAGATAGAAGATCCTGAGATAGGTTTTGACAGACTTATGGAAACATATCTGAAAAAAGGTTATAGCAAAGAGTGGATAAATCAGAGGCTTAAAAGTATCGAGGTCAGAAAAGAACTGACTGACGAATGGGACGACAGAGGTGTAAAGAAAGATCTTGAATATGCCATTCTTACCGATGAGATCACCAAGGCATGGAGCGGTTTGACGGTAAAAGAATATAAAGGTCATAAAAGTTTGAAGAGAGAAAGTCTGAGAGACAATATGACCAATCTTGAACTTGTGCTGAATATGCTTGCCGAGGCTACAACGACCGAGATCAGCAAAGAAAAGAAACCTGACACTTTTGAAAAGAACAAAGAGATAGCAAAACAAGGCGGAACGATCGCGGGTAATGCGCGTAAGGAAATTGAAGAAAAGACCGGCAAGAAGGTCGTGACGGAATCAAATGCGAAGCAGATACTTGAAAATACGATCAGGAAGAAGCTGAAAGATAAGAGTAAGTAAAAGAGAGGCAGTCAATGTTACCTAAACTTCATAAGAAATATTCGAAAGAGCAGGTTGTTTTAGGCTCGATCGTTAATGATTACTGCGAGTTGACAAATGTAATTGGAGAATGGAGAATGAAAAAACTTTTTACATTACTGATAGCGATTTTACTTTTAGTAAACTGCTCAAAAAATGAAAAGAATTACACTGTTAAAGAAATCGATGGTGTGAAAGTCTTTCATAATACTACTACTCCAGCTGATCCGAATTTTAAGATTGAACCTAAGAAATTATTTACAATTTCTGGAGATGAAACAGATTCTCTATCCGGGAAAACACATTTCAAATATCCAACCCATGTTGACGTTGATGATGACGGGAATATATACATCCTCGATAATAAATCAGCTTCAATTATTAAATATGACAGCTCAGGAAAATTTATAAAGAAAATAGGGTCTAAAGGTCAAGGACCCGGAGAATTGGATAATCCATGGTTGTTTAGCATATTTAAGGGTACGATATATGTATCTGAATTTCCAAAATGTAATCACCTGTTTACAACAGATGGTGAATTTCTACAGACAGATTCAATTATTAAATCTGTTATTGAAGATATAAATGACTCAACTCTTTTAAGTGAAAACTTAATAAACGAAGCAGTTGAAGACAAAATGTTCATGACTCATACCATTGGATTAATGAAAGATGATTTCAAAGATTTTAAAACCTTAGAATTGAATAAATTTGAGGATACAGGACCGGATTGTAACATTATGTTTAATGTTATCCCTTATTGCGTCGGGAATGATAAAATTTATATAGCCAAGCGAAGTTATGATCAATACGAAATCGATGAATATAATAGTCATGGTGTAAACACTTTAAAAATTCGAAAATCTTATGCAAGAATTCCATTAAATGATAAAGAATTGGAATCATATGTACGATCCAGGAATACTTTCGATAATGCTGAGAAAGCAAATTTTAAACAGGTCTATAAACAGGTTATTCATAAATGTGGAATGCATATAGATAAGAATGGAAACTTACTAGTTGAAGCACCTGTAAAAAGAACTGACAAGAACGAATATGATTATATTGTTGATGTATTTAAAGATGGGGTATTTATCAACACTATCAAACTTGATATCGGGAAAGGATTTGATTATTACCATACTGAACACAGACATTTCTTTAAAGGAAATAGAATTTTCTATATGAACCGGGAAGAAAACAGTGTGACTGTTTATGAGTATTAGAAAGAAAGAAAACCATGTTAACAATTCTAAGCCTGAGGAAATTGGCGAGTATATTTCTGCTCTGTCTAATTCTGCTTGTCTTGATTTTGAGAAGATACTTTTAGACAAACTTTCTGATCGTTTAGACGAAAATCAAAAGATTAACAAGATAAAGAACACGCTGCAGAAATTGAAAAGCGCAGGTAGTATAAGGCTAGAATCAGGGAAATTATGGGTTTTGTCTAAATAAAAACATAGTGCCTGTTATTGAAAAATTTAGACGAAGTTTTAGACGAAGTCGTGATTTGAAATATGCAAATGTTGGGCACACAAGTATGGAGGTCGTCAATGTTACCTAAACTTCATACTACCGGCGGTGTGTATGCGTAAGTAGAAGGGATGGGGCAAATTGCCACTACCCTTTTGAACTNNTTTGGCTGTTTAATTTCGTATATTATAGGCAATAAATTTAGAGAGTAAAATGCAGAAAATAAAAGAAAAATATCATAAAATAACCGACGATCATTCAGAATTTGATCTCGTTTATTGGCAGGCTCAGGGTTCAAAGGCTATTTTTAAAGCTGCCGAAGGAATGATAAAAGATTATTTTTTAATTAGAGGTATAAATGTTAACGAGTCCAGACTTCAAAGAACTGTTGAAGCTTTTCGAAAAGCATAAGGCAAGATACTTAGTTATCGGCGGTTATGCGGTAATGAAATACAGCGAACCGCGTTATACCAAAGACCTCGATATGTTAATTTCAACTGATGTTAATAATGCTGAAGCTGTTTTTAATGCGCTTAAAGAATTCGGTGCGCCTCTCGAAAATCTTTCAGTGAAGGATTTTACACAGAAAGAATATTTTTATCAGATGGGCAAGGCTCCTTTGCGAGTTGATATTCTTATGTCTGCTGCGGGAATTGAATTTGAAGAAGCTTGGAATAATCGTGAAGAAGTATTGATAGATGATTTTAAGATAAATTTTATTTCGCTTGATGATCTTATCAAAGCTAAAGAAGCCAGCGGAAGACCTCAGGACAAGATCGATGTCAGAAAATTGAAAAAAGCTGAGTCTCTGAAAGAAAAAAAGATCAAAAAGAAAACTCCAAAAACTAAGAAATAATTGTAAAAGACCATTCCGAGGATGTCCTCGATATGGTTCTGAGTTGTCCCCAAAATTGGGACGACTGAAATAAGAAGAGATGATAAGTACATGGTGGGGTACAAATTGTACCCCACCCTTGCGCATGAAAATCAAATTGTGCAGACAGAGTTTGCACAATTGAGCGGGTATTGAGTAAGCTGAGTCGTCGACAGCTGGAATAAGAGGTAACGAGATGAAAGTTGATGATAAAAATAAGTGAAAAATATTTGAAATAAATAGAAGAGTGTCATTAGAAGACCATCATCGTTTGTTATATTGCTCTTGTTAAAGCCAAAAGAGTAATTTAACCGGAGAGGAAAAAGAAATGGGAAAAGA
>DMTS01000072.1:37379-51748 GCA_003477045.1 Candidatus Delongbacteria bacterium | reverse complement strand
ATGAAGGAATCGTAAAATTCATTATATATTTTTGCATTTTTTTCATAAGGGTCAGTAGATGTTTCCAATGGCCAAGTGTAAGTCCTGTGGGTTCTTTTAGAAGTTACAATTAAATCAGGTATTAATTTATCAAGTTTTTTTTCTAAATAGTAATAATCCTCTAAAAAATCCCAAGGACTGCCTAGGAGATAATCAGTGTCTGTTAAATAGTACATTAGAGCATTATCGTTTGTATATAATACCTTCTTCTTACAGAGATCTGGTATTGTGTTTAATTTATCCAACAGAGAATCAACAACTTGAACCCTTTGTGGCGTAGAATTGATTCCTATTAGAGAGCTGGATGAAAATGAAAATTTTAAAAATTGAAAATTGGCATCTCTAAAAATATTATCCTTACGGAAATACAAGCCTGTAACTATAAGCAATATCGTTAATGGAATTATAATATTCATTTTAAAGGATATGCCTCCGACTTTAATAATCTGACCTTTGCCTATGATCAGCACAAATGAAAAAAATAAGAGGAGTGAATTCGCATGATAAGCTGCTCTAATCGAAAGATCGCTGCCGATAAATGATATTATGAAAACGCTTATTGCCATAATTACTGGCAACAAGTATTTTTTTATAACAGAACTCCTTTCAAATACAATCCAGATTACTAGTAACGCCGTAAAAAGCGATACTACATTCAACTGTGAAGATCTGGAAAACTGATTATACATGTTGGCCGTAAATGTAAAACTGTAAATGTAATATCCTGAAAAGGCGATCAAAACATAGTTGAATATTTTTTTATTCCTCGATCTTTCAATCAGATACGACAATAACAATATCACAGTTATATAGAACGGTACAATTTTTAATATACTCAGCAGATCATCTTTGTATTTCCGAAAAAGAACAGGTACAGAATGATTTTGACTGTGAATTTCTGCGACATCTTTGTAACTCACGGACTCTTGTGCAAGTTCGAAAAAATATCTGAAATAAGTATCTACAACACCAGAAATATACAAAAACAATATAACGATTCCGGTTCCGATCATTAATCCAATAAAAAAATTCATTGCTTTGTTTTTTGCGTTCGTATCGTTGAAAAGGTAGCTCCGCAAATAAATTAAAAGAAAAGATAAAATTATCGCGGGCAGATATGTCACTTTACAGAAAATTGAAATTATAACTAATACTCCAGAAACTATAAAGTGCAGTTTTGATCTTTTTTCGTTATACATTCCCTTTAGTATAAAATAAACGGAAGTCAAATAAACCAGAAACGGAGTGTTGTCATAATTTATAGTCATGTAATAATGCCATACCGCAATAAAAATACCAACCGAGAGTACGGGTAAAAATACTTGTTTCGGCTTAAAGTACAATAACAATATTTTAATCGTTACATATAAAATTGAAGTTTGCAAAATAACAAATCCCATTTTTGCCCATAACAACAATGGTTTACCCGGGATTAACAGCCATAACCCTCCTATAAGATTTGTCCCTGCTATAGAATCAAAGTTCTCTCTCCACATTCCTTGATACATTGCCCATTGTTTGCTAAGACTAAACCCGGGATCGGCAAAATCAACACCGAAAAAAGTGAAAAATGTAAGAAAGAGAAAGTAAATCCATACTAAAATTCCTGTAGAATAATTATAGAAATTTCGCCTGTTAACGCAATATAGCATCCAGGCTAAAAATATGCCGCTTAATATCCAAAACGTGAAAGTGAGGTATAAATGGACTTTCTCAGGGTCAGAACATTCGCTATAAACAGGATTTAAAGGCGATTGAATGAAAAGCCATATCGCAAAAAACAGGATTATGACTAACCTTGAATAACCTGCAATTTTTTTACTGACCATTTTATCCTCATCTTTTCTATTCCAATGTTAATCTCTTAAAATACAAAAATAAAGCTTTTTTTTATTTTTTATCTTATATTTGAACAACTTACGATGGCAGACAATGAAAAATTCAATAGTTTACTCCTTCGTCTTTTACTTCTCGATTTTGTTTGCTGCAATTTTAATGCTTAGAACCGGCGACCTAGATCTGTCAAAGATAAATTTGAATTCAGGGTTTATAATATCAATATTGTTCCTAATTTCCGGATTTTTATTCTATCCATTCATACTTAACATGATCTTGAAGTTCCATGGTATTCCATCAAATTACACTTCATGCTTTACTGCGCTGGGCACAACCATATTCAGTAAGTATATTCCGGGCAAGGTCGCAATGGTGTACGCTATTGCATACAAATTAAAGATACAAAAAGAGTCAGAACAGTTCAGCAAATTATTTATTTATGTTATAATTTTTCAGGTTTATATAATAATCGGCGGAATTGTAACAGGTTTGTTTTCTGTATTTCAGCTGGAGATGATTAGTCCCTTCATCAAATTTATCTCACTCGGTTTAATAATCCTGTCATTTTTTTCATTGCAGTCAAAATATATGTTCGAAAAATTTACATTAATAATATCTAAAATTGTAAAAAGTAAGTTTTCGGTTCCCTGTTTTAAAAGAAAACAGATTTTTATTTTACTCTGCCTTTCTACTTTTTTCTGGCTAATTTGGGGTATGGGCATCTATTTCTTCATTGATTCGACCGGCATACAAATTATAAATCCGATTCATGTAATTTTTCTGTTCCCATTCAGTGTTAGCGTCGGAATTGTGGCTGTGTTCTCGCCTGGCGGCTTCGGTATTAGGGAGGGCGTTTTCGCCGGTCTTTTGATTGCTTTGGGATCGTCTATCAGCAGTGCCGCCGAGATTTCTATCTTAAGCAGGATATGGTTTATTCTGGGTGAAATTATTTTCTTTTTAATTTCCACTATATTTCCTTATCTTTATACTTTATACATAAAGAGGCACAAATGAAAAATCTTACCGTAATAATACCATCCTTTAATGAAGAAAAAGCTGTTTCCGATACTATAATTAAACTCAAACCTTTTTCTGAAAAACACAGCTGGAAAATAATAGTTGTGAATGATGGTTCAGAAGATGCGACTAAAACAATTCTTGAAAAATTTGGATTTATCAAAACGATGTGCCATAAGATCAATAGAGGATACGGGGCAAGCCTAAAAACCGGCATCGGCGCAGCCGAGACGGAACTCGTAGCTTTTT
The DNA here is from genome assembly GCA_003477045.1 of Candidatus Delongbacteria bacterium. Lineage (GTDB taxonomy): Bacteria > UBA4055 > UBA4055 > UBA4055 > UBA4055 > UBA12480. Next base: position 48,607 of record DMTS01000072.1, on the reverse strand, counting down.
ACGACGCCGATGGACAGCATAATCCTGAAGATCTTGAAAGACTCTGGCTTGAATGGAACGACGAAGATATGATCGTCGGTAAAAGAGGAAAGGGTTCATATATCGATCTGAGCAGGACGCCGGGAAAATGGATCTTGTCAATCACAGCTAATTTTCTTGCAGGGAGAAAAATACCTGACCTTAACTCTGGATTACGCATAGTAAAAAAGGATATTATTATAAAATATCTTCACCTCTTTCCTGACGGTTTTTCATTTTCCACAACTTCAACGATAGCCTTTTTAAGCGATAAAAGGGTGGTTGAATATAAAAGTATTACAACGAATAAAAGAATGGGAAAAAGCAGTGTCAGGCAGTTAAAGGACGGTTTTAATACAGTTTTACTTATATTAAGGCTTATTACACTTTTCAACCCGCTTAAAGTGTTCATACCGGCAAGTATTTCCCTTGTTTTATTAAGCGCGATATACGAAATAATATGGGGCTATATTTACAGTCCGCATCTTAGACTTCTGCCCGGGGCATTGCTGACATTTTTAACCGGAATAATAATATTTTTCTTTGCGCTGATCATGGATCAGATCTCGCAAATTAGAAGAGGTTCTATCAAGTGAACGAAAATTATGATGCTCAACAAAAAGACAGGGAATTGTTTGACAGGATCGCCTTAAATTATTCAGAAAAGGATATATATCCCGTATCCAGAATTGTACGAAAATTCCAGATAGATACCCTGTTAAACCTTCTAACGCCTTACTCAAAGCAAACAATTTTTAATAATATTATAGAATTAGGATGCGGTAACGGAGCTAATTCTATATATCTGGAAAAACGATACAAAAAATATACGGGTATGGATTTTTCCTCCGAGCTTATCAAGATCGCGGATAATAAATACGGTTGTGAGAACAGACGGTTTTACTCCGGCAATATAAGCGACCTTAAAGATGAAAAATACGACATTGTTGTCTGTGTCGGCGTTCTTCACCATCTGCCGGACCTTGAAGAATATCTGGGATATATCTCAAGAGCAGGCAACAAAGAAACACTCTTTCTCTTTCTGGAACCGCAGGGGAAAAACCCTCTGATACAGTTTTTGAGGATTATTAGAAAGAATATTGATCCTTCATACTCTAAAACACAAAAATTTTTCCACAAAAAGGAACTGATTGAGAAATTTAATAAAGCCGGATTTGATATTCTAAATATCCAATATACAGGATACTTCACACCTCCTTTTGCTCAGGTAATAATAAAACCGGTATGGCTGTTCGCCCCATTGGTTAAATTATTAATAAAAACTGATAGCTTTATTCAGAAATATTTCCCCAACAGGCTATCATGGAATATTTCTTTTATTGCGAAAAGGAGGGTGGATTGAAACCCAGTAAGCGGATAGGAACTATTATCCTTTTATCAATCTTATCTGTCTCTTTAATTTGGATTTTTTGGCTTTCCCTGACACCTATAATCGACAGGGACGGCACCAGATTTCATCTGCCTTTCGCGAGACTCTGGGCAGAAAATTCGTTCCTGTACTTTAGACCGTATTTTGCATATTACGATCTTAATATGCTTAACCTGGACTGGATCTACATGCTTATTTTCAAATCCGGACTGCCTGATCAGCTTACAAAAATAATCCATGCACTATTCCTTCCTGCCGGCGGTTTTCTTATGTTCAGATACTTTAAAAGAAAATACGGCTTGAACTGGGGTCTGCTGGCTTTTATTTTTTTTATTACAATTCCAATCAATATAAGACTGGCTTCTGAAGTTTATGTCGATCTTGCCCTGTTGTTCTTTTCTACTCTAAGCTTGATTTACTTCGTAAAGTGGTTTGAAAGCGATATGACAAGTAAAAAATATCTTATCATTTCCGCTTTAGGAGCAGGAATGGCTTTCGGCACCAAGTATAACGGGATGGTTTTCGCTTTTTTCATATCATTATTCACAGCATTAGCAGTCTCAAGAGAAAAAAAAGACGACAAAAAATCTGTTAAGTCAATATTACTGTATGTTTTTATAATTTTTATTTGTGTTTCGCCTTGGTTAACCAGAAATTTTATAAATAGTGGTAATCCTTTCTTTCCTCTTTTCGATTCTGTCTTCAAATCGGATTTATCCATGCCTGATGAATTGATAAAGAATGTAAGCGGCGAAACGGCATGGAGGATCGTTGAAAATAATGATAATTTTTTTACACTGCTGTTATTACCCGTCAGATTATTTTTTGAAGGAGAAGATCACAATTTTCTTAAATTTGACGGCGTCCTGAATCCAATATTGTTATTATTACTAATCTTTCTGCCCCTGAGAGGGTTTAGAGAGAGCGCTAACGGAAAACTATGCCTATACATGTTCGCTCTATTTGCTATAATCTATATGACAACTCTTTATAGTAATAACATAAGAGTCCGATACTTCATTTCCGTTATCCCTATACTTGTTTTCCTTAACATAGAAGTCATAAAATACTTATCGAAGAACACAAATACTTACTTTTCCATTTTCATCATTCCTTCACTTTTTCTGATTTATAATCTTATCTACAGCATAAATTTTTCCGGCAATCTGCACATTATTGAATATAATCCTTTTTCAAAAGAATCCAAGACCGATTATATGAAAAAATACCTGAGGCAGTATGACAATATTGAATTTATAAACAATAATACTCCCCGAGACGCAGTTATCTACGAAGCATTTACAGGTGGTAGATCATATTATATACAGAGAACTTTTTTCAGCGATACGAACCCTTTAGACAGATACCTTCTTTCTTTAGCTTCAGAAGGAGCATCAAAAGAGCGTTATCAATTATTTTTTAAAGATCTTCCGAATTGCGATCTAAAAGCGACCCATTTATTTATAAAGACCAACGATTTTATTCAGACTTTTTTTAATATGAATGCTGATAAAATGCGGGAAGAGAACAAAATTAAACTTTCCGGTTTTATTGAATTCATTAACAGTCTTAAGCTGCTTAAATACGATGGTGCCACTTTTATTTACGAAATAAATTAGTTCGTCTCCAGTTTATTAAATATTTTTTTCTTGACAAAACAATAATTATTACTTAAGTTTTGAACAGACTGTCGGGGGAATGTCCTTCGGCAAAGTCATAAAAACTAAAGGGAGGTGAAAAAGATGAGAAAAGGTTTTACACTGATCGAGGTTCTGGTTGTTGCGGTGATCGTTGCTATTTTGGCAGCAGTTGCAATTCCTGCATATAACGCTTACATCAGAAGCTCAAAAGAAAAAGTTGCTCTTAACTTCGCGGCAACTGTAGCACAGTCAGCTGGTACATACTATTCACAAAGTCAGATTCTGCCAACTAGCTTAACTGATGTGAATATCAATGTCGTTCCTGTTGGATACGCAGCATCAATCGGAGCTACATACATTACTGTATCAGGAGACGGCACACCAGGTTATGTACCTACTACAGATTTGACTAGTCAGTCAGTAGCATGGCATAACTAGTATTCTTCAAAGAATTGATTTTGAAAGCCAATCTTAGGATTGGCTTTTTTTATTCAGTTTAATTATATTAGCTGCATTGAAACTCGAGGTTACATGTCTTACTCAAGAAATTTTCATATCTCAGCTATAGTAATTGCGGTTTTCTTTCTTTTATTAATATCTCCTTTTAACCAGAAAATAATTCAAGAACAAATAAATGAGCCTGAATTATCATTTATAACTGCAAGGTTCTTTGCTTATCTTGTATGGATAATTTTTTTCATAACAGTTTATGCATTTTTATTAAAAAAGAAAAGTAAGTTATATTACCCGTTTCTTCTTTGTAATATCTTAGCATTTTTGTCAAGCATGATCATAAGTTACGGTCTTGATATTACCGACGAAGGATGGCAGCTGGCTAAATCCTGGGGATTACTTCACGGAAGTATTGAATATAATAACGATCTTATATGGGGTTCATCATTCGTCAGCGGGTTATGGCTATCAGTAATCAATTCTCCGTCTATAATTTGGGCAAGGATAGGGAATTTAATATTTTTACCTTTTTTCGGAATAATTATCTTTTCGGTATTAAAAAAATTCTTTTCTGAAAAACTGGCTTTTTTATCGGTTCTCCTTTCATTTTTGTTCTTTTACAGAACTTTTTTGATCTATAATTCGGTAAATTATTACACTTTACCGGTATTTTCTTTGCTCTTATCTTTTTATTTTTTAACACAGTTTTTCATTAGTAATAATAATTCATTGAAAAATCTTGTTTTCAGCTCGTTGTTTGTTGCAATATCAATTCATTTAAAGTTCACATTTGCAGCAGCTGTGCCTCTTTTTCTGATTTATCTATATTTTTTTAGCAAAAAAAACAAAGTGTACATATCTGCGATTCAATATTACTCCGTTCTTATCGTTTCTTATTTATTAATTCTGTTCCTACTCAGCATTTTTGGTGATACCGGCGGCCTTTCATCCGAAAGTGACAGGCTTTCCGTCGTCAATATGTTCAAAACACTTTTTGGGAACGGACAGGTTAATTCGAGCTTAAATTATTCTTTCACTTATCTATTCAGCAAATATTTTAAGGACATGCATGGTATAATTAAGGAATCCTCAATATTTTTTTTGCTTTTTGCCGGTTTTGGAATTCTAAGTTTAAAAGTTAAAAAATTTAGGATCCCGTCAATACTATTTGCTTCTATTTTTCTTTTATTCTCATTTATTACATTTTCAGATAATGTTCTTCAAAGCTACTCACTTATATTTGCGGTGTCTGTGCTTATTCTTCTGTTCAATAAGGTCTTGAATGAAAACATCTTTTACCTTCTTTTTATCTTTTTATCTTTACTCATTGTCTCATTCATCGGATCGGGTTTAAGTTTTTATACAGGTTTGATATCGCTGGGTTTTATGGGTTTTGTCTCATTCGTATTGTGTTTATTGTATAGTTCTTCATCCGAACTTATTGACCTTAAAGTTCCCTTCTTTTCAATTTTGTTTTTTCTGCTTTTATTTCAAATTTCAAAAACATACTCGCCCTATCGGGATCTGCCTGTAACATATCTGAATACTATGTTCAAGTCAACGGAACTGACAGGTATATACTCATTTAAAGAAAGAGTTGATGTTGTGGATGAGTTTATGGAATTCGCCAAATCTGAAAATATCCGGAGCAAAAAAATGATCTTTGTAGGTATGCCGATGTTCTATTATCTTCTTGATGTTAATCCTGTTATCTCCGAAACCCACGATGTAATTCTCGGATTCGAACAGCTTAAAAAGGAAGTTATAGAAGCGGAACCAGAGGTTATTGTAATGCCTGTGCAGTCGCCGAGAGGACATTTATGGCCGCTACCGCAAAACGCTAAATACTGGACTAATGACGGCTTCGAAAGGCAGACCGCCCACTATTACAAATTTTATAGAGAATACATCGAAGAAAATAATTTTAATAAAATATTTGAAAACGCGATGTTTATTGCTTATCGTAAGAGCGATGTAATATTGGAGGCTACTGAATGAAAATAATAATTACAGGAGCGGCAGGATTTATAGGTTCGAACCTTTCAAAAAAACTTCTTGAAAGAGGCCATTCTGTCATCGGAATAGACAATCTAAGCTATGGGCTTGAAAGGAACATTGAAGAGATCAGAAAACACCCGGATTTTGAATTCGTGTTCGGTGACATTGCAAATCCGCTGATCCTGAAAGATTTTCATTCCGCTGTTATTGTTCATCTAGCTTCTCAGAAGATACCTAGATATACTAATGCCCTTAGAACTTTGGATGAAAATTATCTTATGCTCAGAAATATTGTTCAGAAATGTATTCTTGATAAGTCAAAAATAATATTTGCTTCTACTTCTGATGTGTACGGAAAAAATCCGCATGTGCCTTTTCATGAAGAATCTGACCTTGTTCTTGGTTCGACCACCATAAAAAGATGGGCTTACGCATCATCCAAGATATACGGCGAGCAGTATATTATAGCGAACCATGAAGAATACGGTATTAAATATACGATCGGTAGGTTTTTCGGATCCTACGGCCCGAACCATAATCTGACCTGGTGGGGAGGCCCGCAGTCCGGTTTTATCACAAAAGCTTTCGATCAGGAAGAGATCGAGATCCATGGTGACGGAAGCCAGACGAGAACTTTTACATATGTTGAAGATACGGTCTCAGCTTTGGTTCACTTTATTGAAGATCCGAAGTCAGATAACGAGATCTTTAATACAGGATCAAATCCGCATGAAGAGATTTCAATATTAGGCCTTGCAGAACTTATCTGGAAATTAGTGAACGGAAAAGACACATACCCAAAACTGAAGTATATTCCTTATGCTTCTTTCGGAAAATATGAAGATGTTATGAGAAGAGTTCCCGACATTTCAAAACTAAAGAAATATTTCGGTTTTGAACCTAAATATTCGCTTGAGGAAGGCCTTTTAAAAACAATAGAATGGCAGAGAAAGATACTTGGCAAATAATAAATGAAAAACGGAAGTAAATGCTATGCTTTACTTTGTAGTTCCTGTATATAATGAAGAATTGAACATTGACGAACTCGCGCGGTCATTAAAAAACGCTCTGCCTGACGAGAAAAAATTCTTTGTGTTTGTCGATGACTGTTCTAAAGACAGCACTATCGAAAAGATCAGATCATGTTTCAGCCTTGACGAAGTAAATATAATAACAAAATCAGTTAATAAGGGACCCGGCGATTCCTTTAATCTGGGATTTGAATATCTGTTGTCAAAGGAAATCTCAAATGATGACCTTGTAATTACGATTGAAGCCGATAACACTTCCGATGTAAATATCCTTGAAAAAATGGTCAGCCTTTCCCGAATGGGATTTGATCTTGTTCTTGCATCCCCATACGCTCAGGGCGGAGGATTTGAAGAGACAACCATTTGGAGAAGATTCCTTTCATTTGTGGCTAACAGTCTATTAAGATTCTGCTTTGATATTAAAGTTTTAACATTAAGTTCATTTTACAGGATTTATAAACCATCTCTTCTAAAATGCGTAAAAGACAAATACGGTGTAATAATAAAAGAACCCGGATTTATTTGTATGGTAGAAATTCTTATAAAAGAGATCAGATGTAAGGCGGAGATAATTGAAGTTCCGATGAAATTATATTCCGGAAAAAGAAAAGGCAAATCCAAAATGAAAATTTTTAAAACAGGATTAACATACCTGAAATTTCTATTAAGGAATCGGAATGCCTGACAATTCAGTAAAATCATATTTTAATCTTGAACAAAATCAAAAATCACTAAGCCGGCAGTACGGAGTGTTTTTTATAGTCGGAATAATCTCATTTTTATTCAGTATTCTGTTCTTATGGATGTTTTACCGCAAGTTTGATATAGATCTTGTAATTTCAAATACTCTATCCTTTATCCTTGTATCAGCGATCAATTATCTGTTAAGCATAAGATTCGTTTTTTTAAGAGGCAGGTTCACTCTCCTTAAAGAGGTCTTTTTATTTTACATCATCGCTATTTTATCACTTGTAATGGACAGCCTATTTCTTTTATATCTCGTGGAAAAAGCCGGACTTTGGTATATTTATGCAAAATTTATATCTGTGCTTGCTGTATCTATCACAACATTTTTTCTAAAAAAATATTTTGTGTTTTCAAAATAGCTATTCCCGTGTCATTAAAATGCCGCGTGAAAATTTTGAATTTTTATTTATTCTTACAGGCAGATCGTTAATTACTTTTCTGGCTTCAGGTTCATCTTCAATATCATATTTAAGCTCCAGCACCACCGATTCGTCATCCATCTTGACTGAAGAAAGTCCTTTTTCGAATTTTATATATTCAATTTCGCTGTCGAGTGTCAGCCTGTATTTTTTATCAAAAGTAATAAAATATTTTCTCATATAAGAATTAAAAAGGACAGGGGATTTCAGAAAAAGTTCTTCCTTTACCTGATCGGGAATATCATTTTTAATTATTTGCGAAATTATTTCTTCAGAACTGATTTTAACATGAAAGTTAAAGTTTTTCAGCTTATAAGACTCTTTATATCCTGCAAAACCTTTTTTTATTTTGAGTTCCAGAATAGGATCAATTTCTCCGAACTGGTTTCCATACCATCTTATTCTGTACTTTATCCTGTTCGCTATCCCGTCAAAATTTTCATAAAACGATGAATTTTTCAGATCATCAAAATAAATATTGTTTACCCTGCGCTTGTAAAATATTTCATTAAAACATCGACTGTTTAGTTTTATTGCCGTTTCAAGTTCCGATATTTGCCCGGTTAAAGCGGGAAGCTTAATTTCATACCTCATTTTTTACTTGGGCTCCCGAATTCTTTGCCGTATAAATAATCATCTTTCACGTCCTCAATATCGCCTTCAATATTTTTCCCGTTCAGAATTACTGACGATCCTATTTCCACAAGCGTCTCTTTAATTAATTTTTCGTACTTAACTTTCTCGGCAATAATGTTTCCCGGACCGTATTCTGATTTCTTCTGGTAAGCCGTAAACCCGAGCTTGCAATTGCTAATCGTTATTCCGGATGCTTCAATTTTTGAATTGTCTTTTGAAGCGAATCCGATTTCAGAATCAGCTATTTTTGCTTCGTTTACAGACAGAAAACTTCCTTCTCCTGAGCTGAAAGCTTTATCGCCTGCACCATGAATTTCTAAACCTGAACAGGTAACTACTGATCCCGACACATCCACTGCGTCATTCCCGGAAGAATTAAAATAACAGTTTGTAATTTCACCGTTCGAAAAATCCGAGTCGATAGCGTCTGAGAAAACATTTGTGAACTTAGAATTCAAAATTTTAAATTCCGTAAGTTTAACATTCAGATAATCTTCTGAGCTATTGTCTTTAAATTCAGAATTTTCTATTAAGACTGGAGACTTATAGAAAGTTATTGCGCTTGTGAGTTTCCATTCATTGTTATGGGGAAATGACAAACTTTCGAAAACTGTATTTTTTATCACCGACAAACTGTCGCAGTCAAAGACTGCAATGCCGCCCGTTTGGTCCGAAGTGATTTTTATTGGATCGTCATGATTCCCGTCAATAATTAAATGGGAGTAACTAAGCATGAAAGCTGAATCCTTAAAATTAATCTCGGTACCGGACTGAATTAAAACTTTATAACCTTTAGGTATTTTAATATGTTCTTTGACGATATGCTTTCCTTTCCTAAACTTTAATGTATTTTTTTCATCTCTTATAAAATATTTATTCAGTTCTTTTAAGCTGCTCTCGTCTCTGATTATATCATTAATTGATTCTCTTATGCTGTTGTCATATAACTCCGTTTGAACAAAATGTTCTGCCGAGAGTCCTGCAATTGTAAAATAAAGTTTTGCACTGATTACTTCTTCAGGAATATTTTTGACATTCTTAAACTTGAAGTTTTTGTAATTCCGTAAATGTGAATATTTGTTGGGCAGGGCAAAATCGCCTGATACCGGAAATAGGTCCAATGAATCATTTATAACTATTTTGTTGATGATTAAAGAAAGCGGGTAATTATTAGAAACTTCAAGATTGAATGTATCAAGATCCAGCGATGATTTCTCTATCCTTGAAGAAACTTTCAGATCAGAAAAAATGCCCTTAAAATTAAGCATATCGCGGATATATTTTGCCTGTTTATTTATATGCAGTCTGGAAAAATTAAATGTTTCGGGACCAAAGTGGTTGACATAGTCTTCAAGTAATGGATAGTTTTTATAAATTAATCCTAAATTAAACTTCAGCTCTTCGGTTATCTCTTCAAAAAAAGAATCTATGAACTCAACAGACGAGTATTTGTTTAGATATTGAGCATATAATTTCAAGAATTCCTCATCGTAGTTCTCTTGATTCAGAAAAATAAACTCCTGAAACATAGTTACTGCAAAGAAATATTGGTGCACTTCATTGATTCTTTGTACGACTTCAGAGCTGATGAAATTTGGGGCTCGTGTCATAGCATGACCGTCAAACCCGATCGGTTCAAATTTACATGTAACCGGATTATAATATACCCTGATAGACTTTATTAAGGTGCCGTGAAAAAACATGAAAACATCACATAATGCAAAATATTTTGCGAACATTTCTGAATTAGCTATAGATCCGAGCTTATATTTACCGCTATATAATTCTTTTCCCATTTGAAGAGCTTTCTCTGTAATGTCTTTCCACTCCTCTGAATTATATTTCTTCTTGTTGAAAACCTCTGTACTTACTACAAGAAGGGAATCTGCATCATCCATCAATTTGAAAACAGGTCCGTCTGAATAACCGTATCTTTCAAGAAGAGCCTTATCGGTACTCTCTTCGATTGCATATATACCGGATTTTTCGCCATTTATAGTGACATTCACAAAATCATATTTTAAAGCAATAAAACCCTCTTTTCCTAGCAATTTGTGAAACAACCATTCATATATATAGTTTCTCAGCTTAGGGTCGTGAAGCGAAAATCTGTTCATACCCATGATAATATTTTCATCTTTCAGTTTTATATTGAACGACATCCTTGTCGAATCCGAATAGTGGTCCTTTCTTAAACCTTTTAATCTTAGATCCGCCTTATAACTTTTCCCTAAATATGTAATCTTAGCAGGGATGTCATTGAATTTTTCATCATAGTTAAATGGGCCGTTACCCCGCGACCTAAGTGCCTGTCTTCTTTGGTAAAGAAGCTTCTGATAATTTTCAAATTTAATATCGATCTGCAGCTCTGGCGCAGTAACTTCTTTTGAATAATCTTTCATCTGATCTTCAAAAGTGGGTTCAGGCATAGTCAGCATTCTATAATATAAAGGTATCGCTATTACTATAAGAATTGCAAGCAGATACACGCCTTTATGTATCTTTTTTAGAAACTTTATAACATTATCGAGCCTGCTCTTCCTTTTATTGAGAATTATCATATAAGCCCTTTATTCTCAAGTATGCTGAAACTGATCGACGGATCAAAATTTCTTAGACTTTCTCTTAACCCCTGCATGCCCTCGGGATTATCGAATTCGACTAACAGTACTATTTCAGTCCTGTTTTCCTGGTCGTCAATTCTTCTTATTTCTGCTTTTGAACAATGTTTTGAAAGAATTCCGTTAAGCTCATTTATTTTTAATTTATTATCACCTGACTGCATTGTAATGAAAAAATTGCTTCCCTTTTCGGATTTTTTTATCATGCCTCTGATAGCGATTATCACAACCAGAAAAATGAATCCAAAAACCGTTACTTGGGTCTGGCTGGCACC
>DMTS01000072.1:7630-37242 GCA_003477045.1 Candidatus Delongbacteria bacterium | reverse complement strand
GCCATAAACTGCTCGAATGTTTCTATTTTATTCATAAAGTTCTCCTTTTTTTGTTTGAATATAAGCAATGATGTTTCAAAAGTAAATTTAATTTGATTATATATTTAATCTTCATTATATTCACCTCTTAGGTACAATAGTGTAACTGTCGTAATTTGATTAAATGCAGAGGATTTAATGGTCACCAAAGAGCACCTTGTCTGGGACACCGAGTTCTTCGGCTTGAGCATATATATGATCAATGTTGCTGATTACAATGTTCAGGAAATAGAAAAATCGGTTGATTCAGCATTCGATTCCGGAGCAGAACTTATCTACCTTATCATCCCCGAAGGTATCGACAAAAAAGAGATATTTCAGACCGAACTGATCGACCAGAAAGTCATCTTCTCTAAAAATATTAACCCTTTCGAATTTCAGATACCGGAAATCGTAGAATTTGGCGGCTGTTCTCTTCCGAAAAAGCTGTACGATATCGCTTTGGAAAGCGGTAAATACTCAAGATTTAAGCTTGATACAAAATTACCGGCAGGGAGTTATGAAAAACTTTACAGAAAATGGATAGAAAAGTCGGTTAGTGGTGAAATTGCGGATAAAGTACTTGTTTATAAGGAACATGGCGAGATATTAGGGCTCATCACTCTAAAGATCAAAACTGACCACGGTGAAATCGGTCTTCTTGCCGCTGATTATTCAGCACAGGGAAAAGGTATCGGATCAAAACTTATTTCCGCCGCTGAAGATTGTATCGTTTCTCATAATCTGAACATTATGGAAGTTGCGACGCAATTCAATAATGATACAGCCTGCAGATTTTACGAAAAGAATGGGTACCGGATCAAAGAAGTGTTGAATTACTACCATATTTGGAAAAACTGAACTTTACTTATTTATTCTTTATTGTTATATTTTCGGAGTGAATTATACAATTCGGGGGATTTTTATATGAAAATAAAATATTTCGCTGTCCTTGTGCTTGTCATCTCAGGTTACCTTTTCCCCGCAAAGCTGGTTATGATCGGATTTAAAGACACAGATCCTAAAACAGAATTCATTACACGGGCGTTCGTTCAGTTTTTAAGGCAAAACCTTGAAGAAGCAAAGTTTGAGCTTATTGACGAAAAGGCGGAGGGTCTTGATTATGCTCTGCTTAAACACAAATTTTTCTTTCTTGCCTGCAAAGAATATTTTGAAGAATACGACAACATTAACCTCGATGAAGCCATAAACGGTTACATCACATACAAAGGTAAAACATTTTATATGGATATCGAGGTTTATTCTCGGGAGAAGAGAAAACTTGTTATGAAAGCTGAGCTCAAGGGGAGCAAAGAAGCTCTTATGGCGTTTTTCCACCAGGTGACCAAAGAAGTGATATATTCTTTGGGCGTAGAACAGCCGCAGGTTAAAAACATTTTTCCTGTGGATAACGATGAGACCCTCTTGTATAAATACCTGAAGTTCTCTTACGAAGCCGAAAAACTTTTTGAATCTGACGAACCTGAGAAATACTATTCGCTTCTTGACGAGCTTGATGCTATAAAAGATAAATTCGATGATTATCCTGTATTCGGCCAGCTGTATGACGAACTTACGGCTCAGGCCGAGGATTATGAAAAAGACGGTGCTTTCGGCAAGCCTGTCTCAATAATACTGAAGCCTGAATTCGCTGAAGATAATGAAGTGGAGAAGTTCGCGAGAGAACTGATAGTGAACGGCTATGTGCTGACTTTCGGCAATGTCGCTAAAGTTCCGGCAGATGAGGATGACCCTAACATTTATAATGTTTCGATCAATTATACAGTAAAATTGAAAAAATCTTACAGGAACAATCTTATAAAAGAGATAAAAAGAAGGAAAGGCGATCCTCATTTTACGGACATGGGAAGGTATTTTTTTAGTCAGAACGACAAAGACAGCAAAATTTTTAGAGACTTTATTTTAAGACAGACTCTGGTAATGAGGCTGTTCGACGGTTCGGGTATTTTGATTGCGGAATCTGAAAAATATATAGAGAAAAGCGCTTATTCCAACGGAGTTTTCAGGCATGAAAAATCTCTGCCATTCCCGTTAACGCCGAGAGGACCTGCCAACGCCGCTTTCGGAATATCTAATTCATCCAAAATAAATTTTCTGTTCGAGGATATTAAAAAAGCCGATCTGGACAGGATCGCGAGAACTGAAATTGAAATAATGTTCGAATGAAAATGAAAATTATAAAAAGCGCTTACATATTTTTCTTCCTTTCGCTCATGATAGTTTCATGCAGCGACAATGCGGATGAGCTCATCCGCAAGGGTGATTACGACAAAGCGATAATCATGCTCAAAGAAGACCTGTCGAAAGACTATAAGAACACTCAATTGAGGAATAAGATCACCAAGCTCTATTTCACAAGCGCTACAAGATATATCGAGGATAACAACCTTGATGAGTCGGAAAGAAATATTGAGCGCGGAATTATATATTCTGACGAAACGAATCCTGAAATAAAAGATGAATATGCGGATATTTTAGTACTTCTCGGATCAAAGTTGATTAAAAGCGGCGATAAAGAGGGTAGCGTTGATTCAAAGAAGAAATATGAAAAAGGGGTTTCCCTGATAAGAAAAGCCGTGGGACTTTCCGAGAACAATGAAGCGGGTAAAGCAATTTTAAATACACTCAAAAAAGAAGAAGCCCAAAGATATTACGATCTCGCTCAGGTTGATTATAATACATGGTCGAATGATAAAAGAAACACAACCCTTTTGATGGAAAGCTATAAAAATCTGATGCTCTCGATAGATATTGTCGCGCTTCCCGAATCGGAGCTGTTAAAAAATAAGATCCTTGAATCTCTTATGTCTCAGAATATACGCACAAATCCCTATGACATCAGATTTACAGAAGTATTTTTTAATAATTCCAACGGCTATATTGCTTTCCGTATAAGGTTTCATAACAATTCAAGCAGGGATGTAATTCTCTCGCCAAACCAGTTCACGCTTTTTGACACAAATGAAAAATCCTATAAGTTCGATGTCGTGGCGGCAAAAAAAGGTAATTATAAAGGCCTGATCGAAAGTATTAAGATCAATCCCGACAGGTTTGCGACCGGGCTCTTAGTGTTTGATACCGATATTAAAAAAAGCCCCGTTATGTCGAGAATGGTCTGGCAGGATGACCTGGGAAACACATATACAAAACTTTTCCCGAAGATACCTGTTATGGAGACAAAACTGGAATGATCTACGGGATAGGAATAGACCTGATAGAAGTGGAAAGAGTAAAAAAAAGCATCGAAAAGATCAGCGGATTCAAAGAAAAGATCTTCACTTCTAAAGAAATTTCTTACTGCGAATCTAAAAGCAGGAAATTCGAGCATTTTGCAGCGAGGTTTGCGGTGAAGGAGGCCTTTTTCAAAGCAATAGGCACAGGGTGGAGAAACGGCCTGGCTTTTTGTGAAATAGAAGTAGTGAACGATAAACTTGGAAAACCTGAAATACAGGTTTACGGAAAAGCCGGCGAGCTGTTCCGGAAAAATAAATTTAAAAGGGTAAATGTTTCAATATCGCATATTAAAGAGGCTGCTTCTGCGGTCGTGGTAATTGAGACATGAAAAAACGGAGCTTTGTTGTATGTTGGATGAGATAAAAGAAGAACTTGCAGAGATAAATACCAAATACGATCATATCAGGGAGTATCTTTGATCTGGAAAAGTTCAGAAACGAGATAGCTGAACTCGAACTAGAAACGACAAGAGAAGGTTTTTACTCCGATAAGCAGAAAGCGCAGTATGTTTTTGCTGAGATCTCGAGGAAAAAATACTGGGTAGAATCTGCCGGAAAGGCTTCCGCTTTAAAAAAAGACATATCAGACCTGTTCGATATGCTGTCTGACAATGAAGAGGAATCTAAAGAGATTATCTCTGAAATAAAAACCTCTTTTACAGGATATAAGGCGATCGTGGAAGAACTTGAGCTCAGAGGCATGCTTTCGGCACCTGAAGATAAAAAAGACTGCCTCGTTACGATCCACGCCGGATCTGGAGGAACGGAGGCATCAGACTGGGCGAACATGCTTTTAAGGATGTTCACGAGGTTCTTCGACATTATGGGTTTTAGATGGGAAGAGGTCGATTTTCTACCCGGAGACACCGTCGGGATTAAATCGGTGACTCTCGAAGTCAAAGGCGAATACGCTTACGGCTTTTTGAAATCCGAATCGGGTGTTCACAGGCTGATAAGAATTTCGCCTTTCGATGCCGCACATAAAAGGCACACTTCATTCGCTTCTGTCTATGTTTATCCCGAAGCTGACGACATTGAAATTACGGTTGACCCTCAAGATCTGCGAATAGATACCTACAGGTCGTCCGGTGCCGGCGGCCAGCATGTGAACAAGACAGATTCCGCCGTCAGGATCACGCATATTCCTACAGGAATAGTAGCTCAGTCCCAGAACGAAAGATCGCAGACATTTAACAAAGACACAGCCATGAAGATGCTTAAAGCAAGACTGTATCAGAAAAAACTGGATGAGGAAAAAGTAAGGCTGGCGCATATAGAGGATTCAAAAAAAGATATTTCATGGGGAAGCCAGATCAGAACTTATACTTTTCAGCCCTACAATCTGGTAAAAGATCACCGCACCGGGATAGAAACCGGTAATGTGAATTCGGTAATGGACGGAGAGCTGAAGAAGTTCGTGAGAGGCTATTTAATAAAATTCGGTAAATTTGAATAAAAAAAAAGGAAACGGAAATGCTTAATGAAATGTTTGAAGGAATAATAACATCGGTATCCGCCGGTATGAACACAAAAAAAATTGACGGCGTTAAAACCAAAGAAGGCGTTTACCGCCTGAAACTGGAATCGAACGACATTGATTACGATTCAGTAGCCAAATTCAATTCATCTATAAGTTCCACGCTGCTCAATATCCAGCCGATGCCTTTCAGGGCGGTAAATTTCGGAGATCAGACCGTAATGAACCTGGATATTTATTTCTGGGGTGTTGAAGAGGAAGATGACCAGAATCGCGGAACCTATAAAGACCTTGAAGCAAGGCCTGACGCACAATTTAAGAGGATCAAAATCAAAAATCTTACTGTAAATAATAAAGTAAATATTCCTCATTATATTTTTACTTTAGAGATACCGATGGAAACTGACGCGAAATTTCTCTTCTCGCATCTAAAATCAACTGTTAATTTTAAATTTGACAAAGCTTAAATATGGAATTTTTTCAGTCTGAATATTTCCGCAAAACAGAGAACGGCTCAATAAAATGCCTTCTGTGCGAAAGAGGTTGCGTTTTAAATAACAATCAGAAAGGATACTGCGGTGCCAACTCCAATCGTGACGGAGAACTCATAAACCTTGTTTACGGGCACCCTGTAGCGCTGAACATAGATCCAATCGAGAAAAAACCTCTCTACAGGTTTTTGAAAGGAACGGAAACTTATTCGCTCGGTACCCTCGGGTGCAATTTCAAATGTTCCTGGTGCCAGAATTATAATATCAGCCAGAAGCATTTTGACGACAGGATCCCTTCGGAGACCGTCCTTCCCGACGAAGTGGTTTCAGGCGCAATACAGGCAGATTGCATGTCCGTATCATACACATACAACGAGCCGGCCATATTCTACCCTTATGCGAAAGATATCGGACTTATAGCAAAAGAGAACGGGCTGAAAAATATTTTTGTTACTAACGGCTATCAGACAGAAGGGATAGTATGCGACATGAAGAACTGGGTGGATGCAGTTAACATCGACCTTAAATCCTTCAACAGGGAAAAACACCTCAAATTTACAGGCGGAGAGCTTGATATTGTTCTGAGGAACCTGAAAGCTTTTGCGGATTCCCCGGTTCACCTTGAGGTCACAACTCTGGTAATCCCGGATTTCAATGATTCGGAAGAAGAACTTTCGTCAATTGCAGAATTCATTTTAAACCAGCTCGGCTCTGATGTCCCCTGGCATGTCAGCGCTTTCCATCCGGATTATAAAATGACAGATAGGAACGCTACTGCCTCAGAGAAAATATTTAAAGCCGTTGAGACTGGAAAATCAAAAGGTTTAAAGTATGTTTATCCGGGAAATATCCGCTAAATGAAAATCGACAGAACCAAGATAATATTATTCTCCGTTAAACTCCTGATAGCTATAATTATCTCTTTAGTAGTTGCTTATAATATTGATTCGATCAAATTAAAGCTGATCGTAAAAAACGCGAACATTACCTATATTGTCTTTGCGATCGTTCTTCTGCCTATAAATCTTTATCTTCAGTTCGCGAAGTGGAAATATCTTGTTGACAAGACAACTGAAAAAAAAGCGACTTTGATGCAGATCTGGAGCTCGGTCATACTTGGAATAGGGTTCGGATTCATTACTCCCGGAAGAGTCGGCGAGCTTGGAAAGCTTTTTATTATAAAAAATGCGGACAGGTATAAGCTCTTAAGCATGAGCATAATAGAAAAGATATATGATACTTTTCCGGTGATTTTTTTCGGAATAATATCTCTTCCTTTTTTGCCGCATAATTTTTTCACGGGATCAGCTCTTTTAAGGACAAATCTGATAATACTTGCTTTCGTTATATCGTTTATTTTATATTTTGTCGCCATCCATCCTGGTCTTCTAAGAACTTTTCTTAACTATTTAAGAAACAACATTCTTAAAAACAGTATTAAATTCGGAAGGTTCTGCGACGGACTTCACGGTTTCAAAAAAAGAAATTCAAAAGTGCTTCTTTTATTTTCTTCGAGCCTGTTCCTTGTTTATACAACTCAGTTCGTTCTGCTTATATTCGCATTCGGTGACATAAAAATCTTTCCGGGTTTTATTGGCGTATGGACGGCTATCCTATTAAAAACTTTTCTTCCTTTCAGCCTTGGGGACATAGGTATAAGAGAAGGTACGGCGGCTTATATTTTCCGTTTGTTCGATTTCCCTTCGGAAGCAGCGGTTTCTGCCGCTTTTCTACTTTTTATTATTAACATACTGATTCCTGCAGCAGCTGGTATATTATTTATACCTTTTATTTTAAAAAATGACCGTTGACCACTCTGTAATTATAGACCTTTCTCATCCTCGCTTCCAAAGCTGATTTCATTGATTTTGCGGCGGATGGGTTAGTAAAGCCCAGATCGTTTTTTTCTTCCGGGTCTTTTCCGATATCGAACAGCTCGTATCTTACTCCTGAACTGTCGGGAAAGGCATTCAGCTTCATTTCTGATACGATCAAAGCGCGGGAAAAGATGGGATGCATTTCGTTTATCAGTTCGCTGTTCCTTGATGTGTAACCGTCTTTGTTCACGAATCTGATATCATTTTTTTTTCTGACCGGTGAAATATCCGTCAGAAGGATTTCCTGCCTGATAAACTCCGGATCGAAAAATGACTTCCCCTCAAATGTAAATTTTTTCAGATCATAACCTGCGGCATCCAGAACGGTCGGAAGCACATCCAAAGTTGTATAACGGTTTTTTACTTTCCTTTCGATTTCAAATTGTCTTGAGCTTACATAAAGCGGTATTTTATACATATCTGTACGAAGCCCTTCTCCGCCCTTCGGGATCCCGAAAAGGCATATCACCGCTTTATCTTTTATTCTACTGTTTTCAAACTCATGATATATCATATTTATTTCATCGTTCAGATAATTAAGATAAGCTTCTTCAGGTTTTTTATCTGCAAGCCTGTAATATGGATAAGGAAGATGGTCTCTGTAGTCGGGTATGGTATAATACAAAAGAAAGCTTTCGTTCCTGCCTCCGGCCGTTTGAGAAATTTGTCTTTTAAGATAAGTCCTATCCCTGTATCCTGAGATTAGCCTTGCTTCGGGAAAAGCGCCTTCTCTTAAGCTGTTGTTAAAAATTACCGGCGTTAAAAAGTGAGAAAGAAGAACTTTCGATCTCAATATATTTTCTGCTGTTGGGAACAAATGACCCTCTCCGCCTTCCTCTGCAGTTCTCTCAAGCCTGAAGCTGATGTCGGAATAATCAACTGCGTTTATACCGATTCCGTTCAAAAGCTTAAAAACCGTTTTGTCCCGGGAATTCAAACTTAGAAGTCCGTCTGAAAACTCCCATTTTTCAGGGCTCAAAGAAGTGAGAACTGATAAAATAACAGATTGGGGATCAAGCACCGGTGTAAAGCAATTTTCAAAATCGTATGAATGACTTTTAAGCTCCTTTAAGGCAAACCTGTCTTTTATATTGGCTGCAGACAAATACGATCTTTCCAGGTTCTCTACGCCTATGAATACTATATTTTTGATTTCTGAACTGACCGAAGCATTTAAAAAGCCGTAGTTGAATATAAAAAGAACTGACAATACCACTGCTGCGAAATATGCCAATGTCCTATTGGTTCCGTGGTACATTGACAGGTTCTTGACAAGATTGTGTATGCTCATAATTATTATAATCGCAAAAAAAACTGTGAAATACAACGGAGAGAACTTGTCCCTTATAAAAGCGAAAAGACCGCTAAGCCAGAATGAATTATTCAGAAGCGTATCTTTAAAAAGCAGAGGATTGTTTATCAGCTCTCTCAAGGTAAGTGCAAGAAGAGCCAGAAAAGAAATGCCGAAGTTTTTCAGAAAATATTTTGAGTACTTTTTAATATCGTTTTCGAAAGTATAGGAATACTTTTTCCTTTTTTTTGCAAATATACCTGCACTTAATCCGCCTATTATCAGGCCGAGCAGTGTGTATGATATAAATATTTTGGTCTGCTCGAAATAATAAGCCGAACCGGTAAAAACCTCTGTTTTATAGAACATCAGTTCCAGAAAATATATTGTCCATACAATAAAAAGCGACGGAAAAGTATTTTTTAATATACGGTATATCATTCGGTTTCAGCTTCTGAAGATTTTATTTTGAATTTTGAATCGAAAAGTTCCCAAGAAACTATAGTCAAAGCGGCAATTAGCGGACCCACAAGGAATCCTGCCATGCCCATCCAAGCTATACCGCCTACACTTGATACGAACATTACAACGGGATGAAGGCCGCTTCTGTCTCCGGCAAGCTTGGGCTTGATAATGTTCTGATCAATTAGGATCACTCCCGCACCGAATATGAGAAGGATTATGCCTTTCGCTACGCTACCGCCCATAATAAGAAAAATTGCCGCAGGGACAATAACAGTATTGGCTCCAACTATCGGCAGCATTGACAATATCACCATTATGATCGCCCAGAAAAATGGCGATGATATCCCCACTATCAAAAACAGTATCCCTCCGTATATTCCTTCAGCTATCCCGATCAGAAATGTGTAAATTATTATCGTGTCGGTAATTTTAACAAGCTCGACAACTGCCTTTTTTTCATCCTCTCTTTCAAAAGGTAGTACGCTTCTAATTTTAGAGAGTAGCTTTTTACTGTCGAGAAACAGGAAAAAAAGCATGAACGGAGTTATGAAAAGGTGCATCAGGAATGACGTAATATTGAAAAAAGCCGACTGTAGTGCTCTCATAAGAAATGAGCTTACAGTAGTAACAACATCGGCACTGATCTCTTTGAACTTTTCCAGGTCCAGCGAACTTATTTCGGCTGATAATTTCTCCCCGATCAAGGGAATTCTCGCAGCATATTCACTTAATGACTCCGCGGTCATCATTTCGCGATAAACCGGCATATTATCTCTTACATTCCTATAAATATCCGAGGCTTCAAGAGACACCGACATTCCGAAAAAGAATAATGGCACCGAAACTATAAAAACAACTATCAGAGTTGTATAAACCGCAGCTTTTTTTCTGCTTTTTGTTTTCTTCAGAATAAATGCGAACGGCTTTCTGAAAATTATATAAAGAACGATCGAGAGAAAAATGTCTGTTAAAAACGGAAGAAGGAGATTTAAAAAGGAAAATGAAATAATTAAAAGAAACCCGAGAAAAAAATAATCGTTCATCTTTAGATTCTTCATTTCAGATCCTCCTTCCTAAACATATTTCCTGTCCAGACTTCTGTATTGTACCGCTTCGGCTATGTGCTCCACCGAGATATCCTCCCTTCCGGCCAGGTCAGCTATCGTTCTCGCGACTTTCAATATCCTGTTGTAAGCCCTAGCCGACAATGAAAGTGACTCTATGGCTCTTTTAAGTATTGAATCAGAAGATGCGTCAAGAGCGCAGTATTTTTTCAGATCTTTCTGATTCATGCCTGAGTTGCAATAAATGTTCCTTCCGTAATACCTTAAGGTCTGGATCTTTCTCGCTTTGATAACTCTCTGCCTTATCGCGTCCGATTTCTCAGCGTCCTTTTTTTGAGAAAGTTCGTCGTATTTTAAAGCCGGAACCTCTATGTGTATGTCGATTCTGTCCATCAATGGACCCGATATTCTGCTTAAATATGTCCTGATCTTATTTGTCGGACATGAGCATTCTCTCGTCGGATCGCCGTAATATCCGCAGGGACAGGGATTCATCGCGGCGACCATTATGAAGTTGGATGGAAATTTTAAAGTCGAAGCTGCTCTCGCAATGGTTACCTCCCTGTCTTCCAAAGGCTGCCGCATTACTTCGAGAACATTTTTTTTGAATTCCGGAAGCTCATCAAGAAAAAGAACTCCGTTGTGAGCCAGGCTGATCTCGCC
The DNA here is from genome assembly GCA_003477045.1 of Candidatus Delongbacteria bacterium. Classification (GTDB taxonomy): domain Bacteria; phylum UBA4055; class UBA4055; order UBA4055; family UBA4055; genus UBA12480. Next base: position 26,642 of record DMTS01000072.1, on the reverse strand, counting down.
CGGCTTAGGGAATCTTCCTCCGCCGACCAGGGCTGAATCCGATATCGAATGATGCGGTGACCTGAATGGCCTTGTAGCGATTATTCCTTTTTCGTGGGGAAGCAGTCCTGCTACTGAATATATCTTGGTCGTTTCGAGCGATTCCTCAAGCGTCAGGTTAGGCAGGATTGTCGCGAATCTTTTCGAAAGCATTGATTTTCCGCTTCCGGGCGGCCCGATCATAAGTATATTATGACCTCCCGCAGCAGCTATTTCAAGGGCTCTTTTTACATGATACTGTCCTTTGACTTCGGAAAAATCAATTTCCCACTGATTCAGCTCTTCAAATAACCTGTTCACATCAATCTTTCTCGGCTCGATCTCTATCCTCCCGTTGAAAAAATCGACAATTTCATTCAGGCTTCCGACAGCGTATATTTTTGATCCGGGAATCACCGCGGCTTCATCCGCATTCTCTTTCGGCAAAAGTATGCCTTTATATTTGTTCTCCGCCATGACCGAGATCGGGAGAGCTCCTTTGACCGGCCTTACCGTTCCGTCCAGAGAAAGCTCTCCAAGAATTATATAATCTTTTGTTTTTTCAATATCGATCTGTCCCGTGGCTCCCAGTATAGCTATAGCTATAGGGAGGTCATAGGACGAACCTTCCTTTTTTATATCTGCCGGGGCAAGATTTACGGTAATTTTCTTAATTGGAAACAAATATTCCGAATTTTTGATCGCAGCATTGATCCTGTCTTTGCTTTCCTTTACCACACTGTCCGGCAGACCGACGATGGACAGTCCAGGAAGGCCTCTCTCCAAATGGGTCTCCACTTCTACCGTAAAAGCGTCAAGTCCGATTACCGCCGCCGATAAAACTTTTGCTAACATTAATGCTCCGGTTAAACACAATACTTTTCGTTCAAAATTACTCCAATTGTATTTTAAAGTCAATTAAATTAAAAATATAATATTAATTTCGAACATTTTTCAATTTACATTCAGAATAATTTTCATTATCTATCAGTACATTTTGAAACGAAATAATTAAAATTCGGAGAATGATATGGCAAAAATGAAAGTTTTGGCAAAATTAAAAGCAGAAAAAGGGTTGTGGATGGCCGAAAAGGATATTCCTGAGATAGGATTGAACGACATTCTTATAAAGATCAAAAAAACTGCTATTTGCGGAACCGACCTTCACATTTACAAATGGGACGAATGGTCTCAAAAAACAATCACTATCGGACAAACCATAGGACACGAATATGTGGGCACAGTAGCAGCTATGGGTCCCGGCGTAAAACATTTTCAGATCGGCGAGAGAGTTACCGGGGAAGGCCATATAGCCTGCGGGCACTGCAGAAACTGCAGAAGAGGTAAAAAACATGTCTGCGAAAACACTGTTGGAATAGGCGTAAATATCGACGGCGCTTTTGCTGAATATTTAAAGGTACCCGCCGAAAATGTTATGAAGATAAATCCCAAGATCTCTGATGATTATATCGCCATTATGGATCCGTTCGGGAATGCGGCTCATACAGCCCTGTCTTTCCCTGTGATCGGCGAGGATGTTCTGATTACTGGAGCAGGACTTATCGGAAGTATGGCAGTTGCCATCTGCAGATTCGCCGGAGCCAGACACATCGTAGTTACCGACATCAGTGAATACAGACTTGACATAGCCAGAAAAATGGGTGCTACAAGAGCCATAAATCCTATGAAAACAAAAATAAAAGATGTTATGAAAGAACTGGGTATGGTAGGCTTTGATGTCGGTCTTGAAATGTCAGGATCGCCAGCCGCTTTCAACGATATGATCTCCAATATGTATAACGGTTCAAAGATCGCGCTTCTCGGCATCCTTCCTTCAAATACACAGGTGGCATGGAGCGACATAATTTTCAAAGCCCTCACTCTTAAAGGAATTTACGGTAGAGAGATGTTCGAGACATGGTATAAAATGGAGCAGATGCTGATAGCCGGACTCGACCTCGGCCCGATAATAACCCATCACTATAAAGTTGCCGATTTCCAGAAAGGGTTTGATGTAATGGAGACCGGAGAAAGTGGCAAAGTGATACTCGACTGGGAATAAAGAATGGCTTTAGTAGTTCAGAAATACGGGGGGAGCAGTCTTGCGACCCCCGATAAGATAAAAGCTCTCGCGGAAAGGATAGTCTCACGCTACGATAAAGGCGACAGGCTCGTCATCGTGGTCTCCGCCATGGGTAACACGACCAATCAGCTAGAAGCGAAAGCAAATGCATTATCGAAAGATCCCGACCCGAGAGAAGTTGACATGCTCATATCCATAGGGGAAAGGGAATCGATTTCGCTTGTGGCGATCGCCATAAACAGCATCCGTCCCGGACTTGCAATATCATTTACGGGATCTCAGATTGGGCTTATTACGGATAATAATCACAGGAACGCCAGAATTTTAGAGATAAAGGGCGACAGACTCGTTGACGCGCTCGGTAAGGGTAAAATACCCATCATAGCCGGTTTTCAGGGCGTCAGCACGGACAAACAGATCACTACGCTCGGCAGGGGCGGATCGGACACGACAGCCGTGGCCGTGACGGCGGCTATAAAAGCCGACTCATGCGAGATATACTCCGATGTCGTCGGAGTTTACAGCGCAGACCCGAAGAACTGCGATGCGCCTGTACTGATAAAAGAACTCGATTACGAGACTATGCTCACCATATCGTCCTTAGGCGCAAAAGTCTTAAAGGACGCCGCTGTTGAGTATGCTCACAGGCTTGGTGTTAAGATCACAACCGGACTTACCTGGACCGGCGAAACCGGAACGACAGTCTGCAAAGAATCTTCTCTTGACAAAAATAAATTCATCTCGCTTGTGCTTAATGATAAACTAAGCTACAAACAGACAAAAGACGGATTGACCCTACCTTCAGATCTTTCAAGGGTCCGTTTCTGCCAGTTATCTGATTCGTGCGGTTTAATTGTCCTTAACAGTCTTCCTGATAATAATTCGCTCCACTGTTCTTCTCTCGCTTTAGTCGGCTCCGGGTTGCGCAGCGAAGGTGTAAAATTGAACGACATGAAGAATATTATATGCGGAAACAGTCGTATAGTGGCAGCTGATATTTCAGATATAAAATTTGAGATATATACTGACACTGCAATATCAAGAGATGTTTTTAATAAAATCCACCATATCTTTTTCGGATAAATTCAGCTTTTTTTTTGCAATTTTATGTTTACTTGCAGAACATTATTACTTATATTTCTTTACTATTAGTGAATAAGATTATACACGAGAGGTTGTAAAGTGAGCGAATTAAATAAGATAGAACTTCAGTTCAAGGATAAAATAAAGGCATATCTCAATCAAAACTCATTCAACACATGGGTAAAACCTTTAAAAATAGTTCAGATCGAAAACGAGAAAATCTCTATACAAGTCCCGTCCAAGATCCATATTGATTATATAAAAGGACAATACAAAGCAGTTTTTGAAAAAACTTTAAGCGAAATACTCGCAAGAGAAAACCCCGTAATTAAGTTTTTAATCGATGCCGACACAGATTTTAGTTTTGAGCATAAAGCAGATATCGATACACAGACAAAAAAAGTAAAAATTCTCCCAAAGACTAGAGTCGCTCCCTACAAAGAAACTTCTTTAAATCCAAAATACACATTTGAAAATTTTGTTTCGGGCAACGGAAATGAAACTGCATATGTTTCCTCACTTCAGGTAGCAAAAAACATAAAAAATACCCAATATAACCCCTTATTGATATTTGGAGGAGTCGGACTTGGAAAAACTCACCTGGTATCAGCTATCGGAAATTATGTTTTTAACAATGAGCCCGACAGAAACATTCTTTATCTTTCATCTGATATTTTAGTCCAGCAGCTGGTAAACCATATTCATAAAAACACCATTGATGATTATAAAAGTTATCTCTGTACGAAAGATCTGATCATTATTGACGATATTCAGTTTTTGGCAAAAAAAGAAAAAAGTATGCAGGAACTTTTCCATATTTTCAATCATATTTACAACAGCGGCGGACAGATTGTCATGACATCAGATTTTCATCCCAACGAGATCCACGACCTTGACGACAGGCTTAAATCAAGATTCAAAATGGGGCTTATAACCGATGTAAGACCTCCAGATCTGGAAACAAGAGCGGCAATCATACGGTTAAAAGCTGAGGAAATAAATTTTAATCTTGAAGATGATATAGTTATGTTTATTGCCAATAACATAAATACAAATGTTAGAGATCTTGAAGGGGCTGTTAAAAAACTGTATTTTTACTACTCACATTTCAATAAAGAGATAGGGATAAACAAAGCCAAGGAAATCCTTAAAGAACTTATAACATCAAAAAAATCAACTTTAAACATAGATAAAATACAGGATATTGTATCAGAGTTTTTTTCTATTCCCAAAGACCTTTTGATGAAGAAAACAAGAACCAAAGAGATCGCGGATGCAAGGGCGGTTGCGATGTATCTTTGCACCACTCAGCTTAAGGCGACAACAACAAGTATAGGAGTTCATTTCGGCGGAAGGGAACATAGTACTGTATCTCACGCGGCTAATAAAATCCAAAAGAAATTAAACACTAAAGATCCTGAAGTAACTAAAATGATAGAAGAGATTCTGAATGTAATTAACTTATCGACTTGTTGACAAGTGATAATTGTGAATAACCCAAAAAATGCATTAATGAACAAAAGGTGTAAGTGATATGAACGGGTTTTGCGGTTTTAAAATGTTTTTATCTTGTTTTTATTTCAGAAAATACATGGTTGTTCACATATTGTCGGTGCTAATAACGATAATAATCTTAATAAAATTTAATAATTGATTAAAAAAAAGGAGCTGTTATGATCTTCTCAACACTTAAGTCAAATTTGATGACTCAGTTGTCACTGATCAATCCGATTCTTCCTGCACATAGTGCAAAACCGATTACAGAGTGTATAATCCTTGGGTTGAAGGATAATGAACTTACAATTACGGCAACAGACATCTCCGTTACCCTTGTAAATAAAGTTGAGGTGAATGGTGTAGAAGATGGAACAGTAGTTGTACACGGTAAAAAATTCATAAACATAGTGAAAAGTCTTCCTGATACTCTCCTTACTGTCAAAAAAGAAGGCAGTCTTGTTAAAATAATTTCAAACAATATTAAGTTTGAACTGTCTTTAACAGAGGATTATGAAGATTTTCCCGCCACCCCAAAAAACCTTTCAGGTAATAATCTCGTGATCGATACTTTAAAGCTTAAAAACTATATCGAAAAAACTGTTTTTACAGTATCTCCGGATCAGTTGAGGGCAGTGCTTACAGGTGTTCTTTTTTCGCTTAAACTTAATTCTCTTACGATGGTAGCTACCGACAGTGTGAGACTGGTAAAACTCGAAGATAAAATTGTCAAATACGAAGGCGAAGACACAGACATGATACTTCCGGCAAAATCCCTTCAGATAGTTGCAAACGCAATAGATAAAAACGAGGAATGTCTGATATATTTTGAAGAGAACTATGTAGAATTCCGTTTTGGAACAGTTGTAATATTTTCAAGACTGATAAACGGAAAGTATCCGGCATATCAGGCTATAATCCCCGCCAATAATCAGCTTAAAGCCAAGTTTGACAAACAGACAGCGATTTTGGCTTTAGGAAGAGTATCACTGGCCTGCAACCCCGTAACTAAACTGATCAAATTCAATTTGGAACCGGGACAGCTTCTGATAAATACAGAAGACAGCAATTCATCGTCAAAAGCAGAAGAAAGCATTCCGTTAGACTATGCAGGCGAAAAACTTCTTATAGGGTTCAATTCAACAAAAATAATCGAACTTTTCAAAAACATAAGTACAGAAATGATACTTTTGGAGATCAGCAGCGGGAAAAAACCGGTTATCATAAAACCGTTCGAGTCCAACGATACTTATGAATTAATGATGCTTTTAATGCCTTCATCAGTTGATAATTCGGGCAATAACTAAAGGATGAAATTAAGAAAAATAGAACTGGCGAATTTCAGGAATTATGAAAAGCTTGAACTCGAATTCTCAAAAAATATAATTTGTTTTACAGGATTGAACGGTCAGGGAAAAACAAATATTGTCGAGGCTATTTCGGTTTTGGGGCTTCTAAACAGTTTCAGGACAAGCAATTATTCTGATCTGCTCAAATTCAATACCGACTATTTTTTCTTAAAAGCATTTTTTCAGAACAGCAGCAAAAGAGATCTTGAAGTTAAGATCAGTTATGACAAAGAGATAAAGAAAATTATGTTTCAAAATAAAAGGATACTGAGGTTCTCGGAAATGTGGGGAAAAATTCCGATAGTGTATCTTATGCCCGACGAGAGCGTTATTACAACAGGACCGCCTAACGCAAGAAGGGAATTCGGAGATAAATTATTATCAATGGTCGATGCAGAATATTTTTCTGCGCTGAATGATTATAATACCATTGTGAAACATAAAAATAAAGTTCTGTTCAGCTTGAAGGGTGGAGAAACTCTTAATGCTGAAATGATCAGTATTTACAATTCTAAAATAGCAGAACTCGGAACAAAATTATATATTAAGCGAATAGCATTTCTTGAAATTTTTACGGTGTACTTTAAAGGCATTCTGCTTAAAATATCTGACGGGCTTTATAAAGGAGAAATCAGGTATGAAACTCTTATGGATGAGAAAAATTACTTTAAAAGTCTGCATGAAAATCTAAAAAAATATCAAAAAGATGAGATAAGAAGGGGAACAACGCTGGTTGGGGCTCACAAAGACGACCTTGATTTTATGATCGACTCAAGATCACTGCGTAAATTCGGATCTAAAGGGCAGCATAAGCTTTTTCTGGTAGCGCTAAAACTGGCAGAAATAGAATACATAAAATCCATAACCGACGAATACCCTATTTTCATTCTTGACGACCTTTATTCCGAAATAGACGAGAAAAAGAGTCTTCAGGTAGCGAAAATACTGGATAATGATATTCAGACATTTATTACAACGAGCAACAGCAGGATAATTGACCAACTCGACAAAAACAGTTCACAGCTTTTCAGAATAGACAATGGAGTTTGCGAAGCGGTATAGATTATGAAAAAAAGACTTGATCACGCATATAATCCTCCAAGAAAGATACCAAAGATAGATTCTGTGCTTTCATCTGTCGTATCTTCAAGTCCTGAGTTCGGGAAGCTTGGAGTTATCATGGCGATATTAAACGCATGGAAAGAAACGCTCGGGGAAAAACTATCGGGAGTTACAAAAATAATCAAATATGAAAATAGTGTTCTTTACGTTAAAGTAACAAGCTCTGCTTGGAGAAATGAATTTTATCATATTGAGGATGAAATTAAATCAAACCTGAGAGCCAGGCTGGGGAAAATAAAAATAACGAAAATAATGTTCGTTTAGCCGGAGGAATTAATGAGCGAGATAGAAAACACAGGAAAAGATGCTTATTCAGCAGATACGATAACCGTATTAAAAGGCCTCGAAGCGGTCAGGATGAGACCGGCGATGTACATCGGAGACATCGGGTCCAGAGGTCTTCACCACTTAGTAAACGAGGTAGTGGATAATTCGATCGATGAAGCGCTTGCAGGCCACTGTACAAAAGTAGAAGTAGAGATAACTCAAGACGGCGCGGTTTCCGTTCTGGATAACGGAAGGGGGATCCCTGTTGATCTTCACAAAGAGGAAAATAAACCTGGAGTAGAAGTTGCCATGACAATACTTCATGCCGGGGGTAAATTCGATAAGGAAAATTATAAGGTTTCAGGCGGTCTCCACGGGGTAGGAGTTTCATGCGTTAACGCGCTATCAAGACTGATGATAACCGAAGTATATAGGGAAGGAAAACACTATAAAATAGAGTTTGAAAAAGGTATAACTGTAAAACCGCTTGAAGTCGTGGAAGGCTCTGAAATCAGGGGGACAAAACAGACATTTTATCCTGATCCTAAAATATTTGAAACAACAGTGTTTAATTATGAAACTATTGCTCACAGGCTTAGAGTGCTGGCGTTTCTTAACAAGGGGCTTAAGATCACACTTAAAGACAATAGAGAAATCTCTAGAAAAGAAGACGGAACTCTGCCGTTTTTCGAATTCCAGTATCACGGCGGACTTAAAGAATTTGTAAAATATATCGATGAAAATAAAAAAAGCGTATGCGAACCTATTCTGATTGAAAAAACAGTTGATGATTACCCCATGGAAATAGCTTTGTCATGGAACGACACATACAGAGAAAACATTGAGTCTTATGTAAACAATATTCATACGATAGAAGGCGGTACGCACGAAGAAGGATTTAAATCCGCTCTGACAAGAGCTATAAATAAATATGCGATCGACAGCAAGATCTTTAAAAACGACAAAATGAAGCTTGCCGGGTCGGATGTAAGGGAAGGTTTGACGGCGGTTATATCTATTAAAGTTATGGAACCACAGTTTGAAGGTCAGACAAAAACAAAACTGGGCAACGGCGAAATAACGGGTATGGTTCAGTCATTGGTTTATGAAAAGCTGCTTGAATGGATGAATGAAAATCCAAGAATTTCCAGAATGATACTGGATAAATGTACTGAAGCTCTAAGGGCCAGAGAGGCGGCTCATAAAGCTAAAGACCTCATCAGAAGAAAATCGGCATTTGAAGGCGGATCGATGCCTGCAAAACTCTACGACTGTTCAAAAGGATCTGATCCGATGGATTGCGAATTATTTATTGTCGAGGGAGATTCCGCAGGCGGTTCTGCAGTTGACGGAAGAGATATAAAAACACAGGCCGTTCTTCCTTTAAGGGGAAAGATACTTAATGTGGAAAAAGCCAGGCTTGATAAAATGCTTGCGAACGAAGAGATAAAAAATCTTATAAACGCCATCGGAACAGGGATAGGCGATTCTGAGATCGACTTTGTGCCAGGACAAAACGGAGATTCTTCAGCTTTTTCTTCAAACGGCGACGGATTCGTTCTTGAAAGACTGAGATACGGCAAGATCATTGTCATGACAGATGCCGATATTGACGGAGCGCATATAAACACGCTGATGCTTACATTTTTCTACAGATATATGCCGGAGCTTATAAAAAGAGGCCACATTTATCTGGCAATGCCTCCGCTCTACAGGGTAACGAAGGGAAAAATATCACACTATATATATCCCGGGAACGAAGATGAGAAGGCCAGAATTTTAGAAGAACTTGGCGGTGAGGATGCTAAAGGTATTCAGGTACAAAGGTACAAGGGACTGGGAGAGATGAACCCCGAGCAGCTTAAGGAGACGACCCTAGATCCTGAGAAAAGACTGATCAAAAGGATAAATATTGATGACGCCGTTGAAGCCGACAGGATTTTCACTATGCTCATGGGCGATGATGTTCCGCCGAGAAAAGATTTCATTATAGAAAAATGCCACTTTGCACAGAACATTGATGCATGACGGGTATAAAATACGAAAAGCGGAGATCGGAGATTCTTTTGAAATAGCAAAAGTTCATGTTGACTGCTGGAGAACCACTTACAAAGGTATAGTCCCTGACGAAAAGCTTGACGGAATGTCTTATGAAAAGAGCGATCTAAAATGGAAAGCGATTTTTACGGATAGTCCTCATCCTTTCTGTAGTTTTCTTGTAGCGGAAAAAAATGGAAAAATTATAGGTTTCTGCTCGGGAGGAAAAATCCGGAAGCTTTCAAAAAGAACAGAAGGGTACGAAGGCGAGATTAAAGCGATTTATATACTTAAAGAGCATCAAAAAAAGGGGCTTGGTAAAAAAATTATAGCACTTTATGAAGAAATATTTAGACAAAACAAAATTTTTTCGTATATTATATGGGTGCTGAAAGATAATGAATCGAAGAATTTCTATAAGAAACTTGGCGGAAAACTTATTACCACAAAGACTTATGAGATCGGAGGAAAAAGATTAAAAGGACTTTGTTTCGGATTTAAAATATCAAACGGGGAAGGTCAATGAATTTCAAAGAAAATGTGATTAAAACGATTAAAGAAAGAAAATCTGCGCTATGCGTAGGATTAGATGTTGAGCTTAACAAACTTCCTGCTGTTTTAAAAAACGAAAAAGACCCGGTTCTAAAATTCAACAAAGAGATTATCGAAGCTACGAAAGGGTTTGCCGCAGCATATAAACCGAATCTGGCATTTTATGAACAATTCGGAACAAAGGGGATGGAGTATTTTGAAAAAACGCTGGAATACATCGGCGACAGCGTTATAAAGATAGCCGATGCAAAAAGAGGCGATATCGGAAATACATCCAAAAAATACGCTCAGGCTTTTTTTGAACACTTTAACTGTGATGCGATAACGGTCAGTCCGTATATGGGCGAGGATTCGATAAGTCCATTCCTTGACAGAGAAGATAAAGGCGTTTTTATACTTGCGCTGACATCGAACAAAGGATCGTTTGATTTTCAGATGCAGAAGATGGCTGACGGGAGATATTTATACGAATTTGTTATTGAGAAGATCAATAGTTGGAATACAAAAAAGAACTGCGGCCTTGTGGTTGGAGCAACGCACCCGCAGATGTTCGAAGGCATCAGAAGATCGGCTCCCGACCTGCCTTATTTAATACCAGGTATAGGTGCTCAGGGTGGAGACCTTGAAAATACTGTGAAATACGGATTTGTAAAAAACGATGTTCTCGCTCTTGTGAATTCTTCGAGAGGTATAATTTTCGCTTCTGATGGAGCGGATTTTGCGGAAAGAGCAGGAGAAGAAGCAAAAAAACTAAGGGATCAGATAAACAGTTGTCTGAAATAGGTAATGAGCAATCTTAAACAGCTTATAGATTCAAATTTTCTGGAATACGCAAATTATGTCGTAAAGGAAAGGGCTATACCCGACATTAAAGACGGCCTTAAACCTGTTCAGCGCAGGGTTCTGTATTCAATGTTCAGAATGGATGACGGAAGATTCAATAAGGTCGCGAACATTGTAGGACACACAATGCAGTTCCATCCGCATGGAGATCAGTCAATCGGCGATGCTCTGGTCGGGCTGGCGCAAAAGGATTATTTTATTGACATGCAGGGGAATTTCGGAAACATAATTACAGGCGACGGCGCCGCTGCGGCAAGATATATTGAGGCAAGGCTGACTCCGCTTGCGAAAGAAGTACTTTTCAATAGCGACATAACAGAATTTAAAGATTCATACGACAGAAGAAACCAGGAGCCGGTTTTTCTTCCAGCAAAGATCCCTGTGCTATTGCTTCTCGGTGTTGAAGGCATAGCCGTTGGAATGGCGACAAAAATACTTCCGCATAATTTCCAGGAAGTGCTTCAGGCTCAGATCGACTATCTTGAAGGTAAAGAATTCAGTCTTTACCCGGATTTTATACATGGCGGTCTGATAGATGTGAGCGGATATAGTGACGGAAACGGCAAAGTAAGGGTCAGGGCAGTAATTGAAGCTCCGACGGATAAAAAGCTGGTTATAAAGGAAATTCCTTTTGGAACCACCACCGAATCGGTTATTGCGTCTATTGAAAAACAGTCCAAGTCCGGCAAGCTGAAGATCGCGTCAATAAACGACTATACAACATCTGAAGTGGAGATAGAAGTCAATCTTGCGAGAGGTTACAATTCAGATGAGGCTATATCAGCGCTGTATGCGTTTTCAGAATGCGAGCAGAGTATTTCAGTATCGCTGCTTGTTATAAATGATGACATGCCGGTGATCACAACCGTTACTGATGTCGTAAAAGAAACAACGGATAATCTCGTCGGATATTTGAAAAAGGAACTTGAGATCAGGCTTGAGCTGCTGAATGAGAAATTCCATGCAAGGACGCTTGCGCAGATATTCATAGAAAATCGCATTTATCAGAGAATTGAAGAGCTTAACAATTATAAAATGATACTGAAAGCAGTTCTTGAAGCTTTTATTCCATTTTCTTCAGAGCTGATAAGAGAAGTGACTTACGACGATGTCGAAAAACTTCTTCAGCTCCAGATTAAAAAAATATCAAGATTCGACCTGAATAAAAACAAAAAAGAACTTAAAGATATTGAAACTGAAATAAAACTTGTCAAGAAAAACCTCGGAAGGATTACCGGATTCACAATAGATTATATTAAGGATATTTTAGAGAAATACGGGCCTGCGTATCCGAGAAAAACAAAAATTGAAAGCCTTGAAACTATACTTGCGAAGGATGCCGCAATAGAGAATATAAAATTATGCTATGATAGAGCTAACGGATATTTAGGAACCAACCTGAAATCCGAGGAATTTATTATGGTAAGCGAATTCTCACATGTGCTTCTGATGTTCAAGAACGGAATGCATAAGGTCGTGAGGGTAAATGAGAAGGAGTTCATAGGAAAAGGTCTTCAGTATTTCGATGTTGCAAACCGTATTAACGGTAATGTTTTTTCGATCATTTACAGGGATAAAAAAACAAATTACTGTTATTTGAAACGTTTTTCTGAAATTAAGTATATTCTCGATAAAGAGTACAGGTTTTACCCTGAAGGATGCAGATTGGAATATTTTACTAAACGGACTGATCTTCATTTTACATGTGAGCTAGAACCTTCAAAAAAAATGAGAAATTTCCTGGTAGAATTTGATCTAAAGGAATTTAAAGTCAAAGGGCTTTCGGCAAACGGGATCAGAATGTCAAATAAGAATATAATAAAGATAAAAGCGGAAAAACTCGAGAACGGCTGCACATCAGAAGAAGTCCCGGAAGAAACAACAGTAATTACTGAAACTCTGCCGCTGGAAATTCCCGGTGAGAGTAGAATTGAAAACAAAAAAAAACAAAGCAAAATTCAGCCTGATCTTTTCGGAGATGACGAGGAAAAATGATATACATTTATGAACGGGGGTAATTTATGAAAGAACTATTTTTAGCAGTACTGATCATCAGTTCAATAACTTTTTCTCAGTCTGAGGACTCTATTTTAGGCGATACGGTTCTTGAAGAGGATGTTCCGTCTATTGAAATATCAGTCCCGGTTCAGACAGAAGATGAGCCGGAAGCAGTTATTGAGGAATCGCTCCCTCAGGAAATAATTGAACCTATAGAAGTTCCTGTTGTTCCTGTTGAAACGGCTGAAACTGACAGTGCAAGATCCGAGAGAATTACAGCCCTTATACAAAATATTTTTGACGGAAAAAATCTGACTATGGAAGATATAATTGCGGGCGATGATCCGGAACTTAACGGTTATATTTCCAATATTCAGGCTGCGCCTTTTGATAATAACCTTCTAAGCTTCGAAGTTACGACAACTGATGACAAATCAATAAAACTGATACTTTATAATATCGAATCTCAGTTTTTAGTACAGGTTTCCCCGATAGAAGATTATGAGCGCAATATACGGCGCATGTCTTTTCCTGTTCAGGACAGAGGTGCGAACTGGCATCCTGATAAAAATTATATGGTATTTTGCTCCAACGGGTTTGAGAACAGGGACCAGATATATATTGTAGAAATCTCAGATCCGCATTTAATGGATGAATCAAGTATAAAAGTATCAAGGCTGGATTTTGAAGAACCGAAAGGAACCGTGAACCATTGTATGCATGCAGATTTCAATTCGACAGGGGAAGATGTTTTTTTTACGCTTAAACTACAGAAAGAGAACAAGAAAGAAAAATTTGCCGACGACATGAATATCGCAGTGGTCAGAAAGTTGTTCCAATACAAAGAAGCAGACTTCAAGGGTGCAAAATATACTATGTGTATTAAGAAAAAATATGATCAGCTAAGACCGGTATGCTCGCCGACTATCCCTTATGTTTTTGCTTTTGTTTCGTATAAAAAGGATATGATCCCGGGAAAAGGTTATGCTGAATATTCCATAAACATCTATAATATGAAAGACAAAACAGGCACTACAGTAGATAATTTATCAGGCTTTACTGACTATCCGTATCAATGGAGCCCGTCCGGCAAAAAGCTTTATTACTGCAAAGCTTTACCGATCTCAAGAACACCTCTCGACTTAAGAGAAAAGAGGACCAACATTATCAACCTGCAGGTAGCGACGGTAGCAATAAATGAAACCGAAATAGTATCAAAGGTCGTTAAAAATGAAAGTTCGGAAGTTGTTATGGGCGATGTAGCAACAAAAGAGAACGGGATCGGATTTTTGGGGGAAGATATTGTATTTATGGGAAAATACGACCCGTACGAATCGATATTTATGGTCGATACAAAAAAATGGTATGCAAATGACGGATTTTATGCTAAACAGCTTGCGATCTCATTGGACAATGACTTTCCGGTGCTTACAAAGGACGCATTTTTGTTTTTAAGATATGAATATTTTAAAACAGCTACGGTTTCTACTATAACTAGAATATACTACGAACCGAAAGTTGATGAGGAAGCACAGAGGGCTAAAAAGGAAAGAAGGGAAAAGAAGAAACAAAGGAAATCAAAAGCGATAAAAGACGATGAATCTCCCGAACAACCGGCTGTTCAAGAAATTCCTTCTGAATAACGGACTAGTGTCCTTCTCCGTAAAGCATCTTGAAAAGATGGTCTATTGTAACTAAAATTTCATTCATATATTCATCAACGGCCCTGACGCTGCCCGGAAGAGAGTAGATCAGGGTATGTTCTTTTACACCGGCTACGCTTCTCGATAAAAGGGCATTCGGGTTGATAGAACCGTATTTTATCCGAATATGATCCATTATCCCGGGAAGAAGCTTATCTGCGAATTCAGTCACAACTTCGGGAGTGATATCCCTCGGTCCGATCCCGGTTCCACCCGTGGTGAAGATCGCATCGGCTCCGGATTCTAAGGCTTCTTCAAGTGCTTTCTGAAGCAATTCTTTATCATCCGGAATTATCTCAATATTTATCTCAATATTTCTGCCTGGATAATGAGTTTCAAGCAGCTCTTTTATCTTCGGTCCGCTCAGGTCTGCGTAAATTCCTTTGAAAGCCCTGTCGCTTAAAGTTATTATGCTGATCTTTTCAGGTTTATCCAAAATATTTCACCTCATCGCCGGTTTTGATAGTTCCCGGCTTAATTACTTTTGTAAAAATCCCTGTTTTCGGCATGATACATTTTCCTACTGCCCTGTAGATCGTGCATCCATCGCCGTGACACTCTTTTCCGATCTGAGTCACTTCAAGCTCGACAGCTCCGATCACAACCCTGTCGCCTATCCCGGGCTTGCAAAGGTCAACGCCCTCGATGAGAAGATTTTCACCGAATGCCCCGTCCCCGATCTTTACCTGCGGATTGGCATTCTTGAACTTCATGACTTCATCATAGGAAAGCAGGCTTATCTGCCTGTGCCAGTCCCCTGCGTGAGCATCCGCTACGATACCTTTGTCATTTATCTCCGCCGAAGGAACTGAATGTTTTTCCGTTCCCTTTTTTTCCGATATACATATTGCCTTAATTTTTCCGGTCTGCATTATATTTTATCCTTGGTTTTAGAGATCAGTTTTATATCTGTAATTATCATTTTTTTATCAACGGCTTTGCACATATCATAAATCGTCAGAAGAGCGATATTTACGGCTGTGAGCGCTTCCATTTCGATCCCCGTTTTTCCTGTGCATTTGGCAAAACTTTTCACGACTACGCCATCTTCAACAAGTTCAGTAGTAACATCAAGCTTGGTTATATTCAGCGGGTGGCACAAAGGTATAAGTTCGGAAGTTTTTTTGCCGCCCATTATTCCCGCTATCTGGGCAGTAGTCAGAACAGCACCTTTTTTATTTTTATTTTCCTTAATCAGTTTTAAGGCTTCTTTCGACAGAAGTATCTTCCCCTCAGCTTCAGCGGTTCTGATCATATCGGGCTTTCCGCCCACATCGACCATGTTCGCTCTTCCCTGTTCGTCCGTATGTGAAAACTTTTTAGCCATACTATCCTCCGACATTGTAAAATTCATGAGATCTGCTCAAGGTACCTTTCTGCGGTTTGCTTTCAACAGCCATCTTTATAGCTTCGCATGCGCCAAATTCTCTGACTGAAAAGCCGATATCCGAGAAAAGACACGGGAGTACATCGCCTTTAGCAGAAAGTCTGATCCTGTTGCAGATGGAACAGTCTCCTCCGATCCCGCCGTCAACCACCCAGAATTCGCCTGTATCAAGGTTCATTGTGCGTATAAATCTGACATCAAGTTCTTTCGATCCTGCATATTCCGCAACTGCAAGCGCGTTAGGCTCATTTCTGTTTTTTTCGACCACGCAGTTCAGCTTTATTTTATCAAACCCGCAATTTATAGCTTCGTCTATGCCTTCAAGCACATCGGGAAGAAGGTCTCTTCTTGATATTTGAATGAACTTATCGCGGTCAACCGTGTCAAGACTGATATTAAGTCTCTTAAGTCCGGCTTCTTTCAGCTGAGCTGCAAATTGTTTTAAAAGTACAGCGTTGGTAGTCATCGAAAGGTCTTTTACCCCTTCAATGTTCCAGATCATCCGCACGAGATCGGTTATTCCTTTTCTTACCAGAGGTTCCCCGCCTGTAAGACGAACTTTGTTTATACCCAGACTTACGGCGCATTTTGTAAAATCAGCGATCTCTTCAAACGTAAGAAGGTCGGAATGGGTCAGGCACTCTACACCGTTTTCAGGCATGCAGTAAGTACATCTCAGATTACATCTGTCCGTAACGGATATTCTTAAATAAGTGATATTTCTGTTGAACCTGTCTTTCATGATTCTCCTTTCAAGGGTCGTAATTTATGAAAAAAACATACTTTAATCAAACGAAATTAAAAAACTGAACTGATGTTTATATTTTGCATTTTAATTCAGAAATATTTTATTTATATTTAATTGCATGAGAAATTCATCTTTTTTATTAATATTTCTTATCCTGTCCGTTATGCAGTTCACCTGCGGCTATTCAGTTTCGGGAAAAGTGATCGCCGTTAAAGACGGTGACACGATAGAGATATTACAGGATAATAAACCTTATAGACTCCGTCTTGACGGAGTTGACTGTCCGGAAAAGAATCAGGCGTTCGGACAGAAGGCAAAGGAATTTACTTCAAGCCTGTGTTTCGGCTATACCGTCAGAGCTGAAATTTCTGAAAATGATAAATACGGCAGGTTTATTTCAAGAGTTTATCTTCCGTCCGGAAGAATTTTGAATGAGGAGCTTTTAAAAGCGGGTTACGCGTGGCATTATAAAGAATATAATAAAGAACGCAGGCTCGCGGACATGGAAGACCAGGCGAGATATAAAAAGATCGGACTATGGGCTGATAAAGATCCCGTACCCCCGTGGAATTTTAGAAAGAATATAAATTCTTCCGATAAGCCGGTTTCGGCTGCGGGCGGTAATTTCGTAGGATCAGCCAACTCTAGTAAATTTCATACCCTGTCCTGCGAATGGGGCAAGAAGATATCGAAAAACAATCAGGTGTTTTTTAAAACAAAAGAAGAAGCTATCAAGCAGGGATATAAACCCTGTAAATCATGTAAACCTTAAAATAGGAGATTATGATGCTTAACAACCTGTGCTACTTCCTAAAGGACGAACAGAAAACAAAACCCGCGCTCAATGATTTTATAATTAAGAACCCGAATATAAAATTCGTATCGCTTTCAGGAATAGATTTTCTAGGGAACGATGTTGATGAAAGAATACCCGTTTCGTATTTTCTCAAGAATATTGACGATATTTTTTCAGGCGGAGTTCAGACGGACGGATCTTCCGTAAATTTACCGGGCATAGCCACGATCAGCGATGCCAAAATTGATTTCATAGTCGATACTGAGGCAAAGTGGTTCATTGATTACAATCTCGACGAAAGTATTTTCAGTTCCGAACCGATAGGAACGATCAGGATACCGGTGTTTTTCAAGCATCATGATAAATTCTACTGCTCTCGATCTGTATTAAAAAATACGATGGCGCATGTAAAGGAAAAGACTCTTGCGATTTTAAAATCTAATCCGAACATATTAAAACAACAAAAGATAAAGTTTACGGACATTTCAGATATCTATTATAGCACCGGAACCGAGCTTGAATTCTGGGTCAGGACAACTATGGATAAAGTTTCGAAAGAGGAACTTTCTCTCAGTCAGGAACTTAAGGAATCATACTGGAAAAGGACTAAAGGACAGGTGAGAAAATCACTCGAGGAAACGCTCATCATGCTGGAAAATTACGGGATTGAACCTGAAATGGGTCATAAGGAAGTCGGCGGCGTAAAGGGAAAAATAAGCAGGGAAGGAAGGCTCTACGATGTTATGGAGCAGCTTGAAATAGACTGGAAATTCACCGATCCGCTTCAGGCCGCAGACAATGAAATATTCGTCAGATATGTAGTAAAGGAAGTATTCCGTAAAAACGGGCTTGAGGCTATCTTCGTTGCCAAGCCGGTTGACGGTGTCGCAGGTTCAGGCGAGCATATACACATAGGCATGGGCGTTAAATTAAAGAACGGAAAGAAGATAAATCTTTTCGGGCCATCTGATAATAAATTTTATCTTTCTGAGTTGGGCTACGGTGCATTGATGGGATTATTAAAGAACTGGAAATCGGTGAATCCGTTCGTAACGAATTCTCATTCGGCCATTAAAAGACTTCAGCCAGGTTTTGAGGCACCGGTCAGTGTCGTTGCATCTCTCGGACTGACACCAAAATCACCATCCAGGAACAGAACTGTTCTTGTGGGGCTAGTAAGATCGGTCAGTCCTTTGTCAGTCAGATTTGAGGTTAGAGCGCCTAATCCTCACACGAATGTTTATCTCGCAGTGTCCGCATTTTATCTTGCGATGCTTGACGGCATGAAATATTCTTCAGACAAATCGGCAGATCAGCTAAATAAGGAAATTCTTAAAAAAAGCGGAGAAAATTCGGCATATCTGTTGAAAGAAAAGCAGTATGTTTGCGAAGAGAATGTTTTTGATCATTTTACGCAGGACGAAAGGGAGAAACTGTTCGGAAAAACTCCTAAAACCGTTTGGGAAATCATCACAGCTCTTAATGAGAATTTACCGATCTATAAAAACACGCCCTTCAGCCCTGAAATTCTG
>DMTS01000072.1:0-7519 GCA_003477045.1 Candidatus Delongbacteria bacterium | reverse complement strand
TTTTTCCAGCTGAAGCAGAAATATTCGATACTTCAAAAGAAATATAGAAGCTATAGAAAAAATATTTTATAAATTTGTAAAAAAAGTGAAAAAAAATACTTGAGGGTCACTAGATGACACTGATCTATTGTTATAATACCATTGTTCTAACTAAAACCGCTAACGTAAAAACTAAGGAGAATCACAATGGAACAACAGAACTACAACACGAACGAAGTTTACTCTGCAAACTTCAAAACCGGAAACAGAACTTACTTCGTAAACCTGCTCGAAGCAAAGAACAACGCCAAATACGTAAAGATCACTGAAAGCAGAAAAGTCGGCGAGAATGAGTATCAGAAAAACAGAATAATGCTTTTCCAGCACGATCTTGTGAAGCTGTCAAAAGTTCTCAATCAGGCTGTTTCAAAGATCAAAGGGAACGAAGACGAGTCTCAGACACCTCAAGAAGAGACTCTTCCGAACATTGAGACAGAAACTGCCGCTTCTCCTGCCGAAGAGATCAAACAGGAAGAAAACATCGAGTTCCCGAATTCCGGAAAAAAATGGACTAGAGAAGACGAAGAAAAGCTTGAATTCTTATTCAAAGCCGGGAAAACCGTCGAAGATCTGACCGAAATTTTCGGAAGGAAACAAAAGGGCATTCAAAGCCGGCTGGAAAAGCTGGGTCTTATCGAAGCCTGATTAATTTAACTCTCTCCGAGCTCACATAAAAAAAAGGCCTGCGTTTTTTAGCAGGTCTTTTTTATTTGTTTACAATAGTAAAATAAACTATATTTCAAATTGTGACGCAGGACACACCGCAAAGCTAAAGATAGCTGTATATTCAAATAAATTACAATGAGGTTTGGCGATTTGTTAAGTAAAGGCAAAGTAATAGATTCTCTATACAAGGTTGAAAAGGTTTTGGGCAGCGGGGCGCAGGGCGTTATTTATCATGTTAAAACGGTCGCCACCGGGTATGACCTCGCTCTTAAACTCATTTCTATTTCCGCTGAAGCCAAAGTTCAGTTCAATGATATTCTTGAATCTATTAAAGACGAATTTACGATTATAAAATCTCTACATCATAAAAATATTATAAGCGTGTATGATTTCGGCTACGATAAAAAACTTGATAAATATTATTATACAATGGATTATCTTCAGGGGCTTGATCTGAGGGATTATGTTAAATCGAACCCGAACAGCGCTCAATTTCCGATGATAGTGTATCAGATACTTGACGGATTAAATTATCTTCACTCCAATAATATTATACATTTCGACATAAAGCCTGAAAATATATTTATCGTCAATAAAGGGAAAGAACCTTCGGTAAAAATACTGGATTTCGGTCTGTCGGAGATCAAAAAGCATAATAATCAGAATATAAGCGCTAAAGGAACACTGTCGTATATAGCTCCTGAATTTTTTCTCGATCCAACAAAAATCTCGCCCAAGATAGATCTGTATTCTCTGGGAATTACGCTGATTCATGTAAATAAAGGAATCGATGACTCCGGCGCTGAAAGTATCGGTAAAGGCAGCATCCTTTCTGCCATAAATAAAGAATACGAAAAAAATAAAGAACTTCTGGAATCCTTTCGGGATAAAAAAATAAAATCCTTCATTTCCCAGCTTACCGAAAAAAATCCGGGAACAAGGATATCGTCCGCCGTTGAAGCTATAATCGGGCTCAACAGGATGTTCGGGACAAATTTCAAAATTCCTGCTGTTCACCATATTACCTCATTTATGAATAATCCGAAATTTATCTTGAGAGAAAACGAGTTAAGCCAGTTAAAAACTCTCAGAGAAAACTGTCTTTTAAAAAAAGAAGGCAGATCAGTTCTGCTTACAGGACATTCCGGAGTCGGAAAGACAAAAATGCTTAATCAGCTTGTGTTCCAGTCCTCACTAAATCTTGAGAAGGTGTTAAAGATATACCTTGATGATAACACGAGTGAAGATTTTTTTATCGGAAAACTGCTGCTTAGGAAGATATTCAATCTGTACAGAGCCGATATAAATCTTGAAAAAGAGTATGAAAATATTAATAAGGAGCTTGATTCGATAATAGAAAAAGAGCAGGATTTTTCATACATTTACGATGACATTATAAACATAATAACAAAATGCTCCGATACAAGAGAAGTTAAGCTGACAATACTTCTCGACAATTATGAAAGATACGACATAGAATCCATCCGATTCGTTAACAGGCTGTTCAATATTAATAAAAATTCCGGAAATCTGTTCATTCTGATCTCGATCGCTTCTGATAAGATGAACGAAACTGTAGCGCAAAGTTTAAAGCTTATGGAATTTGACCCGGATATTCCCAAGATCGAAATCCCCGCCCTATCTTTTGCCGAGACGCAGCGTGTGATCGAAGTGTTTTTGGGAAAGATAGGTTCCCTTCCGCCGGATTTCTCGAAAAAAGTTTATGACCATACAGGCGGAAACTTCAGAAAGCTTATGATGTATTTTGATGAATTTTTTCAAAGCGGAGTTCTTAATTATGTTTCAGGGCTTCTTTTGTTCAGAGATCATGAAAAATTCAATGAAATATTAAAATCAAAATCGGGAAAATCTGTTAAAAGTATCGTTGACAGCCTTGACAGCGACGAATTATCTGTTCTAAAGCTTTTATGTGCGACTTTTAACAAGCTGAACATGGAGGAGATACAGAGATTTATCCAGCTAAGCGAATTTGATCTTAAAAGAGCTTTGAATAAAATGGTCAACCATGAGGTAATAAGCGGATACAACGGTCTTTATAAGGCGATCAGGAGCGAAGTTAAAAATTT
The DNA here is from genome assembly GCA_003477045.1 of Candidatus Delongbacteria bacterium. Lineage (GTDB taxonomy): Bacteria > UBA4055 > UBA4055 > UBA4055 > UBA4055 > UBA12480. The sequence goes on along the minus strand of DMTS01000072.1, from coordinate 4,727 downwards.
TGTTTTTAAAAAGACGACAAAAGAAGAGCTGATACAGCTTTACACTGATATATCTTCGCTATCTCATGACGATAAGTTCAGTCAATATGCCGTAATGCTGCTCAAAGTTATCAGCAATAACAAAAGCAAACATAATCTGGGAGTAGTAGGCAAGTATATTGACAAGATGCTTAAATCCGACACGAACGACAATCTTTATTACCTTCTGCTGAACAGTCTGAAAATAGCTTCAGATAAAGAACTTCGGTTCAGGCTGGAAGTGAATTATGCGCTGTATCTTTTTAAGAGAGATCCGGAAAAATGCACAAAAGTTACCGAAAGTCTGGATCGTCTGTATAAAAAGAAAGACAGGGATATCAGCAACAAGCTGAGCTTTGTAAGACTGAAATTCAGGATTTTTGATCCGGAAAAGGATAGGTACAATGCGGTCGAATTTGTGAAAAATGCTTTACCGGTTATGGAAAGCGAGCTTTCATCTACCGAACTTTTTAAAGAACTGTTCGATTATATTGAAAAGCTGCTTAAAACAGGAGAGTATTTTAATCAGGGCACCGAGATCATAGATCTGCTCGAACGAAAATACGAAAAGGATAAAAGCATTTCATTCGAATACCCGAACATTCTAAATGCGCTTAAGTTCGTTTACGGAACAATAGAGTGGAAGGATGAATACGAAAAAACGCTGTCAGGATTCATAAGCGAACATATTAAAGCACAGCTATATAACGACAGCTATTTTTACCTTCTGAAAGCTATCGGACTTCTGGTTGAAAAGAATTATCTAAAAGGAGACTATGCAGAGAGGCTCACTTTCGGACTGGAAACGGCGTATAAACTTAAAGATATAAATAATATGTTCCTTATGTATTCAACCCTTTCTACTTATTATTTTTACAGGGGAAGTTACGAAAAATCACTCTACTGGGATGAAAAAAAGGTACATCTGAAGCAGAAACTAAGGAAGGAGCTCACGACTGAAGATATCGGGGATATAGCTATAACGAAGGCTAATCTTTATTATCCTCTCGGCGAAGTTATTACGCTTGTTCAGGAGACAAGAAGACAAGCCAAAGAAAAGAATGAGCTGTCACAGTATATTTTATATCTGACCAACGAGTTTATCCTTCAGCACAGGAAAGGCGATCTTAAAACAGCCAAATCGACGATCAGAAAAGCATACCTTTACTTCAGGGCTATTCCGGATAACGAACTTTTAAGGCATTATGACAGGGTGTCGAAGTATTTTCCCGAAGTATTTTCAAGAGAGGAAGCTCTGAAGGATGCGGAGAATCTGAGATCATTTAATACTATTTCTCATGATGTTTTTGATAAAATGAAGGAGTTTATCGACAAATATTACGAATACAATATTTGTTACAGGTGGTCTCCAGACAGGGTTGATGAAGTATTATCAGGCCATCTTGAACTTGAGACGCCTATGATGATCCTTCACTACATGAAAGAGCACCGGTCTCTGCCTGATCCCAAGAGGGTCATAGGGGAGATAGAACCAAGGTTCTTTAATCCTGAATGTACTGGCGAGCATCTTTCTCTGCTTACTACAAAATTCATGATGACTAAAGACCGCAGCCTGCTCGATCCGATTTTCGAGTATTCCAGAAAGCTTTATATTGCAGGTTATGTAATGATAAACATCTATACGCTGATCCCTTTTATGGAGTATGCTCTGATGATAAATACTCCGAAAGATAAGATGAAGAAATTTATTGAATCTTATGAAGAGATCAAAAATTATCTTTATGAGAATATGGATGATGTTCAGTTAAAGCTGTTCGAATCGGCTTATTTTTTCAGGCGCGGCAAAAAGATCATCGAATATTATAATAAACTATAGCTGTTTTCTCACTTTCTTTTGCACGCCCGAAAAGAAAGTGACAAAGAAAAAGGCGTCGTAAAATGTCCAGTTCAGAGCTACCGGCATCACCAACTTTCAGCCGAGGTAATTTCCATGAAATATAAAATTTACGGGCGGATCGGTAACGAAAAAGGCTTTTTTCTGAACTGATTTTACGAGGGTAAAGATTTATACGGAATAGGATTAAATGAGGATATTATTTTATTTCAACTCGGTTGTTTTCTCTGTTGTAAAAATAGAAATGCAATGCCATTCTTATATTGACAGCTTCTCCGTTTTTTTCTTTTGCAGGTATAAATTCTGCGTATTTCATAGCTTCAATAACCGCTTTACCGAAACCCATATCTACAGGCTTTTCTTTGTTAATTGTCACACTATGAGCGATTCCTTCTTTTGTACATACGAATTTAATAGTAACTTCGCCGGAAACTTTATCTCCTTTACCTGAGTAAGCTTTATCTAAAAACTCAATAATTTTACTCTTTGATTCTTGAGTCATTTCTGGACCGGATTCTAACACTGTATGAATTTTGAAAGGATTTTCATTCTTATTCACAAATGGTGGCGGTGGAGTGGGCTCGCGATTTATGTCAATTGAATCACCTGAACAATTGCAATATTCTTGTCTTATTTTGAAAGTATCATTGTATCTTATTAAATCAATTTGAAGTATAGAATCATATCCAAATTCTGAAATGTCCTTTTTACCCATTTTATTTCTCATCCATTTCCATTCATTCAGTTTCTCTTCATAAGCAGCTTGAAGACTGTCGCATTTGGATGATTCTTTTTTGGGAGGTTCAAATTTGATTTTTTGGCTCCAACGGATTTTTATTGGTTTACCTGTACGAAAATCTTTAGCAGGTTCCCATCTTGATAGTTTTATTGCTTCTAATGCAACCAGACCGAAATCCAGACTATCTGGTTTTTCGGATAGTATTGATGAATTCGTAGGCACACCTTCTTCTGAACAGATAAACTTTACGATTACTGTTCCTCCAAGGTTATGCTTTTTTGCTTTATCAGGGTAGTTCTCTATTATATAATTTGTAATCAACTCAACTGTATCTTGAATAAGTTCGGGTTTATTTTGGGCATCAGGATAAATCTCATTTTCTCGAATCTGAGAAGGAGGTGGTGGCGGTGGCGGTTCTGAGTGAATTTCATAATCTTTTTTTTTGAGGCACTGGAAATATCTTTCTTTAGAAAGCTCGCATACTTTCCATATGTTTCTATAATCTACAAATAATGAATCCCATTCATGTTTTAATTTTGAATAATCATTTGTGAAACTGTGGAAACCCACGTTTTTCATGTTAGTTTCAATATTTTTCCACTCTTCCAAATAGGTTTTATAAACTACTTTCAGGCTGTCGCATTTGCTTTTCATGGCAAGAGAATCTTGGGTAAATGCAGAAAAAGAAAATAGGAAAATCGCAATTATAAATATTTTCAGGTTTATGTTTTTCATGGAAGTAAGTTAATGCAAGTATCCTTATAAAGCAAGGATTTGAGTAAAATAATATTTTTGTTGAGTTTTAAAGGTTTTGTATTTATATTTCTATTGAGTAAAAATTCTCAGCGTATTGAGTAAAATTACTCAAAGCATTGAGCAATTGTATAAAAATGTGCGTAAGGGAGATTCGTTTATGGAAAGTAAAATAAAAGTAATAACGAAAAGAATGAGTGAAAAGCGGAAATTCATTCAGGCAATATCAGGTCCGCGGCAGGTCGGTAAAACCACAACGATTCTTGAATTTCTAAAGCAGTCAGAAAAGAAAAGCATTTATATCACAGCAGATGATGTAAACCCTGAAAACAGCGTATGGATAAGTCAGAATTGGGAAACTGTCAGACTCAAGATGAAAGTCGAAAATGCGGATGAGTATATTCTGGTAATTGACGAGATCCAAAAGATCAGAAACTGGAGCGAATCTGTTAAGCTGGAGTGGGACAGGGACAGCAGAGAAAAGATAAATATCAAACTTGTCCTTTTAGGATCATCGCAACTGCTTTTGCAGAAAGGACTTACCGAATCTTTAACTGGTAGATTTGAAATAATCAGAATGGTTCACTGGTCTTATCCGGAAATGAAAAAAGAGTTCGGCCTTACGCCTGAGCAGTATGTTTGGTTCGGTGCTTATCCGGGCGCGGGAGAGCTTATTCATGACGAAACGAGATTCAAGGATTATATAAAAAATTCAATTATCGAGACGACGATTTCAAAAGATATTCTGCATATAATAAGGGTTGACAAGCCTGCACTTTTAAAAAGCGTGTGCGAGCTGGGACTTCTTTATTCAGGTCAGATATTGTCATTCAATAAATTTCTGGGGCAACTGCACGACGCCGGCAACACGACTACGGTCTCGCATTATCTTGAACTTCTGGATAACAGCGGGATGATCGGCGGGATTTCTAAGTATATGGTTCAGGATGTTAGAATTAGAGCTTCAAGCCCGAAATTGATGACTCATAATACGGCTCTGATAAATGCGATGATGCCTGAAAGGTTTTCAGATATAATTGAAAAACCGGAAAAGTGGGGCAGACTGGTTGAGTCATGCGTAGGTTCATATTTGCTCAATCGGTCAAAGCTTGAGGATTATGGATTGTTCTATTGGCGCGAGAATAATTATGAGGTTGATTTTGTTCTTAAAAAAGGAGACAAAATTGTTGCGCTTGAGATCAAAAGCGGGAATAGGCAAAAAACCGATGGAATGAGAAAATTTATGCAGATATACGGTGACTCAAAAAGCTATATTGTCGGCGGTCAGGGACTTTCGTGGCAGGAATTTTTGACTTTAAGCCCGAGCGATCTCTTTTAAGCTGTTTTCTCACTTTCTTTTGC
>DMTS01000166.1 GCA_003477045.1 Candidatus Delongbacteria bacterium | reverse complement strand
TCGTCAGACGAGAAAATAATATGGAACAGAGAGTTTTTGGATGACATATACAGCATGCACGAGAGAATATTTCTACCGGTTGAAAAAATGGATTATTATATAAGGCTTGAAATCTTTACAACAGCAAATCACAGCAACGGGAAGACATATCACCACAGAGCTTACTCGAATCCGATATGGATAAAAAAATAATATGGAGCTGATCAGGATGAATAAAACTTTGTTTGTATGTATTTATTTTATTTTTTTAGTTAACACAGCCTTTTCCCAGTCGGACGAAAGTTCCAACCTGTCATACGGGATGAAATTATACAACGATAAAATATATGATGTGGCCGTCACGCAGTTCAAAACTTATATGGAACAGTATGCTTCAAGCGTTTCAGCACCTAAGGTACAGTTCTTTCTAGCGGAATCGTATCTCGCGATGGACGATAAGGAAAATGCTTTAAAAAATTATCAGAAAGTGATACTTGATTATCCGAAGTCTGAATATTGCGAGGCATCGATCATTAAAACAGCAGATCTTTATAAAGGGAATGGTGAAACGGAAAAAGCCGCACGGTATTATCTGCAGCTTAAGAACTATTTTCCTTCGTCAAGTCAGATCCCTGAAAGCTATTATAAAGCTATAAAACTTTTCAGCGAAGGCGGCATGTTCGAGAACGCTAAGGAAAATGCGGCGTTACTGAATAAATCATATCCGAAAAACAATTTCACAAAGCTGTCGATGCTTATTCTCGCAGATATCTACGAGAAGGAAAATCAGTCAAAGCTCGCGGACAGGACATATTTTGAGGTTATCCGTTCGACATCAGGCGGTATTAAAGCTGAGGCCGGTCTGAAATATGCCGGTTTTCTGCTCAGACAGAATGATCTTTCCAATGCGAAAAGAATACTGAAAGAAGCTTTTTCCGAAGCCGGAAAAAAAGACAATAATTATCACCCGATACTTATAAAATATACAGAGACACTTCTGCTTTCCAACAATTATAGCGAAGCTGCGAAACTACTTGAGAATGAGAAGACCGTTCCAGATGCCTATAAAACGCAGATACTTGAGCTGAAGGGCGATATAGAGTACTTTAAAGGGAATTATGCAATTGCGCTTTCGGCATTCGATGAAGCTATTAATGTATCTGCGGATTTTGATCTTGTATTTAAAAAGGCGCATACTCTCTCGTCATTAAAAGAGTATGATAAAGCCGGCGACTTCTTTTTTAATGCCGCGGCAGGCGATCCTTTATCAGGAAGGGATCCGGAAAAGATAAAGACCGCGCTAATAAATTCATCAGAAAATTATTTCAGCGCAAAGAGTTTCGACAAGGGAATTCTGGCGCTTAAAAAATATCTGGAAATTTTCCCCGGAGATCAGAATTCGCACAGGATCAGTTTTATGATCGGGCGTTCTTATTATGATTCGGGAAAATACGCATCGGCTTATGAAATTCTTAAAAATCACTATCTCGATTACCCGATGTCTGAATATATTGACGATGCCGTATTCACAGCCGCGGAATCCGCTTTCAAACAGCAGAGCTGGGAGAAAGCTTACGAGCAGTATGATCTGCTCATAAAGATGTACGGCGCGTCCGAATTCAAAGCGCTCTCGGAATCGAGGATGAAATTTCTTACGGAGAACAGGATCAGGAACAGCGATCTTGTAGATAAGCTTGCAGATCTTTCATCAAGATCAGCGACGGATGATAACCGCGCTAAACTGTTCCTCGACTGGTCGAAATTTTACTTCTATGATATGAAAGACTATGCAAAGTCCGGCGAATTTCTGAACAAATATTCTCAAGTAGTAAAGGATGACGAATCAGGCACAGAAGGCAGATATATCAGAGCCGTGTCTATGATAAGACTCAAAAGCGCAGAGAAGAACGAGCTGAAACAGGCTTCCGAACTGCTGAGGGGCATAATTTCTGATCCGAACGCGCAGAAGAACTGGAAGTTCAAAGCCTGCACGGAACTGTTCTCCATATCGGATAAGATATATGAAGGAACAGAACTCGGCTTTCTCTTAGGCGAAGTGATGGAAGTTATTCAGAAAGAACAGCTGGACGATCCCGACGGAACGCTTTCTTATAAATATTTTGTTCTGAAGGCCAAGATCTCTAAAACAGCCGATCTTGTTCAGAAGATAAACACTGTTTTTAAATCTAAAACAGCTTCGGTCTATTTTGACGAGACCGAGATGATAAAGGCTGAGATATACAGGGCTTCGGGTGATGTTATTAACTCTGACGAATTACTAAGGAATCTGAAAAGATCAGGCAGCAGCGCGGTATCATTCAAAGCGCTGAACATTCTTTCGAATTCGCCGAACGAAAAAGCCGCAGATAAGATCGCGCATCTGACCGATATCGAAAAGAATTTCTTCTACGCTTCTACCCATTCTGATATCACAGAAAGAAAGGCGAACATTTATTCAGCGGACGGCAAGTCCGAAAAAGCGCTTGTTCTGTATCTCGATCTTCAGAAAGAGCTTGAAAAAGGGATCATATCCTCAGCATGGAACCTGAACAGCAGGGATTTCTCGAAGAACATTGCCGATATTTATCTCAAACTGAACGATCTCGGCAAGGCTGAAACATTCTATCAGAAAGCCCTTCTCAATAAGAATGCAAATCTTGACAGGCAGTCTATACTTCAGAAATTATCCGAAATATATAAATCTCAGAATAATAAAACGGCGCTGGAGGATAATTTTAAGGCCATGAGCGCAATTTCAGGAGGAAGCAGCGGTTACGAAGCTGCCGTAGCTTTGGCCGATATCGAGCTTGAAAAGGGAAATGTGACTAAGGCGATCACGGAATATGAGGAGATACTCACTAAATTCAAGCCGGATGACAGAAAAGAGGTCGAGGCTAAGATAATCAACGCAAATTATGCGAAAGAATATGTCACTCAGGCTGACAACATGCTCAAGGAGTTCCAGAAGAAGTATAAAGACAACTATGACAAGGATAAATACGAACCGCAATTCTATCTGAATAAATCGAACGCGTTTCTTAAACTTAATGACTACGATAAAGCGCTGAAAGGTTATAAAGCTCTGATAAGCGATTATCCCAAAAGCGTTCTTGTGCCGAAAGCTTTATACGGCCAGGCTGTTTGTCTTTACAATATCGGGAAAAAGGACGAGGCATTCGAGATTTGGAAGACTATAGTTGACAAATATCCGGATGATGATATTGCAGTCGAGACGAACTACCATCTAGGCGCGATCTACAACAACCGCGAAGAGTTCGACAAGGCTATCGAATCATTCCAGAAGATCATAAAATATCCGAAGGATCACAATCTTAAAAAGAATACTTATAAGAACATCATTGACCTTTACCTCAAGCTCGGATTCAACGATGCTGGCGGAAAGCTGATCAGGGAATATATTTCAAATTATCCCGATGAAGATGATGTTTTCCAGAAGCGTATAGAGATAGGCAATATTTACCAGAGGAACGAGGAGTACGATACCGCGCTGGATTATTTCAAACGCCTTCTTTATGAAGCTAAGGGCGATGATGAAGCGGCATGCCAGTTTTTTATAGCCGAGACATATATGCTTATGAAAAATTACAGACAAGCCATAACCGAATTTTTAAAAGTGAAATATTTAAGTAAAACGGACTCCCCTTTCGAATGGAAACTGACTTCGGTTTATAAAACCGCGCTCTGCTATGAAGAGCTGAATGAATTCGATAAAGCGCTTGAACTTCTTGACCAGATAGCCAAAGATCATGCCGCCGATTCTTACGGTAAGCAGGCAAAAAAGATCATCGAAAGGATACAGGAGAAAAAAAGCGTATTGAAGGATTAGA
>DMTS01000056.1:31679-118093 GCA_003477045.1 Candidatus Delongbacteria bacterium | reverse complement strand
ATCATGGTTGACGGCGGCAAGGGTCAGCTTTCATCTGCTGTTGAAATTTTAGAACAGCTGAATCTATCAAATATACCCATCATCGGCCTCGCAAAGAGGCTTGAAGAAGTCTTCGTTCCCGATAAAAGCGAAGCCATTATAATCCCGCGCACTTCATCAGCCTTAAAACTGCTTCAGCAGGTGCGTGATGAATCGCACAGGTTCGCCATCACATATCATCAGACCCTGCGCGGAAAATCGATCTCGACAGAGCTTGAAGAGATCAAAGGAATCGGTCCTGCAAAAAGAAAAGAATTGTTCAATAAATTCGGTTCGTTAAAACGCATCAAAGAAGCTTCAATTCAAGAGCTTATGGAAGTCAAAGGCATCACTGAAGAACTGGCGAAGAAGATAAAGGAAGAAGAATGAAATTCAGGTGGTGATGATCCGTACAATTCATTTGCATAATTTATTGAGTTAAAATATATTTCTGAAAGTTGAAAATAAAAGTAAATGAGGAATTCAAAATGAGAAAGTTCACAGTATTGTTAATTTTAGCAGTTATTTTATCAGCTGTTTTAATCTCATGTTCAGATGACAAATCCACAAATATCGACAATACCCCTAAATTCAGGATCACTGAAGATAACCTTTACAGTTACCAAAATTTAAAAAGTTGGAGCTCAAACAAAACCACAAATTATACTTATGACGAACTGGGCAGGATTGTCGAGAAAGATTTCATTGACTACTCGGACTATGAGGAGTCATATACAGATTCATTCTTTTATGAGTTGAGTTCAAAATATCCGAGAGAATGCCGCAGATACAGAGATGTCGGAAAACTTGCTACGCTCTCCGGAAAAATTACCTTTACTTATGAAAATGGTAAACCAAAGGAAATAATCGAATATATCAAGTACACAGATACAGGAGAGATAGCTGAAAGAACTAAAATAAATTACATTTATGAAAACAATTTAATAGTCAATGAAACTTACTCACTCTATAATATTGATGCAGAAACATGGGAATTTTATTCTGATTACGACCTGAATTACATTGACGAAAAGATAACTTCTACTAACATGGAAATGGCTGGCGGAGGAAGCGGTGTTGAAACTTTCACTTATTCAGGCGATAAGCTCACTGAGGTCAACATAGACTATACGATCTGGACATTTCATATTAAATACAGATATCTACTTTTTTATGAAAACGGAAATGTAGCATCTGCCGAGATTCAAGATTATGATGACGGAGAGAGTGCATGGTTGGAAGACGGGAAGATGGAATTTAAATTCGTAAACGATAAGTTAGCTGAAAGAATATATTATAGATGGAATGATTCAAAAGAGTGGTTTGAATCTTACAAAAACACTTATACCTATGACACGCATGAATTAATATCATTAGTTGAGAATTTTTCATGGAACACAGTTGACAGTACTTATATTCTGTCCGATGGGAACAGTAAACAGGAGTATTTATACGAAGACGGAGAAGGGAATTATACTGAGCTGGATATGTGCTTGAACCCGCTGCTCTATTATACCGGAGAGTATACAAATCTGATTCAACCTGAAGAGAAACCGGTTAAAAGTACAGGAATATTAGGCGGTACTTATTTTCCGTCAATATTAAAGAATGTTATAAATGAGAAATTAGCCGTAGCCTTAACGGAGTAAGTAAATAAGGCATCACCGAAGAGCTCGCGAAGAAGATAAAGGAAGAATGAATGAATCAGTGTGAAAAATGCGGAAAAGAGATTGATCACGATAAAAAGTTATGTATTGATTGTTTTAAAGAAGAATTTACTAAAGCTGAAAAATTAATTGATGAAGATAAAAGAAAAAATCACGGATTTATCTTAAAATCTATAACAGTTATATTAAGTGCAACATCATTTTTGATCAAAAGTTTTGTAATATTGATTATACTTGGAGCTTTGTTTGCCTTCTTTTTTATACCTTCATTTAATGGAGACATTAAAAATCCTGAAGAGAAGGTAGCCTTGAACTTCGCAGCTACTGTTGCACAGGCTGTAGGAACATATTATTCTGTAACTGATTCATCGGAATTTATAGGATTAAAAATTGGATACGAAGGTAGTATGCTAAATTTTGACAATATCCATCTACAAGCTCCTAAAGATTATAAATGCGAAATTCTTGATAGCTTAGTTGTAGTCACGCACAGAGACGGTGCAAAAGGTGAAGTCAGGTGGAGATAGATTTCATTTTTCACCTAGAGCTTCAATATCGGCCAGATCTTTCTTCCTGCCTGTAGCTTTTTTATTAGCTATAAAACTTTGTTTGCCGATATAACTTACAGGCACATCTCCGAAAGTTCCGAGTACTTTATCTGTAATAGCAGCTTCCCATGAGACACCTGATATTGATGTTACAAGATCAATCCTTACTGGCGGAAACCCTAGCTGTATTACTCTATCGGGAATCTGTAGGTCTTCTTCTTTTATACCTACCGAACCGAAGCCGAAGTCGGTTAATGCTCTGAGTATTTTTCTAGAATTTTCGATATCGGGTTTTACATAAATGTCAAGATCTCCGGTATATCTTGGTGCCCCGTGAAAAGCTAAAGCGTAAGCACCAACAAGAATAAACTCAACTTTATGTTCGTTCAATAACTCTAGCAACTCTTTGAAGTCTTTCTGAACTTCCATCATGCTGTCTCCTTAAAAATTCCACGGCCGATAATCTTTCTTCATAAGTTTTTTTAAGCCAATATTGAAGATCTTCCAAAATTGAATTACTTTCGCTGAGTTTTTTTATATTTGCTACTTTTTTTATCATAAATCTTGCAGTCCCTTTTTGTTAAATATACAGAAATTTCTAAACATAATCAAGAAATCCCTTTTCGATGTTTTCGAACTATTATAATTTCTCTATCAGATAAAACGGTATCTCAGTAATTTTGCCTTCGGAATATGGTACCTGGCTGACCTTGTAGCCTTTTTCGCTTTTAAACTGCTCCATGAAAAGTGCCATGCTTTTTAACCTTCCGGTTGAGCCTGATTTTACTTCGATCGGATAGATATTTCCGTCTCTCTGTATCAGATAGTCTATTTCCGCACTACTGTTTTTACTTTCTCTCAGCCAGTAATACAAAGAATCTCTATGGAAAGGATCACCGTAAGCAAGAAGTTCCTGCCCGACGAACTGTTCCGAGACTGCGCCCATATAAACTGTGTTAAGGTCGCTTGCCATCATTGTCTTCGGGTACAATCCGCTTATGGAGTGGAGCAGACCTATATCGAGAAAGATAAGCTTAAAATAACTGTGTTTAACCCCTGCTTCGAGCGGTATCGCAGACGCGCTTGTCCTCTTCACTCTGGTGATAACGCCTGCCATCTCAAGCAGATTAACCGCTTTCTTCAGATCGGCTGATCTTGTGTCGGGATCGACTTTAGAGAACACATATTTCCTTCCGACCATCGAAGGCACCGAATGAAAAACCGTTTTAAGATGCATGATGTCTTCTTCCGGAGCATACTTTTTGAAATCGTCAGAATAGGTATCAAGAATTGATCTCTGGATTTTCTCGCATTTACTTACATCTCCAGATCTTATATACTCATCCACCACTTTAGGCATTCCTCCGAGCAGATAATATTTTCGGACAAGCTCAATAAGTTTATCATGAACAACTTCATCAACTTTTTCAAATTCTTTTTTACTATAAAGATGATCATGCAGAGCGTCATAACCTAAAGCCAGAAGAAATTCCTTGAAAGACAGAGGGTACATGAACAGATATTGAATTCTTCCGACAGGGATACTTATCTTTGCTCTATTAAGTGCGAACTCGAGGAGTGATCCGGCAGCTATTACATGAAGATCGGGCATTTCCTCATAAAAATACCTCAGGGCTACTATCGCTCTCGGACAGTTTTGTATCTCATCAATAAAAAGAAGAGTTTTCCCGGGGGTAATATTCTGCCGTGTCGTAAAGGCTATTTTCTCTATCATATCTTTCGGATCGAGGCTGGTAAAGAATTTTTCGTATTCCAAATTCTTTTCTAAATTCAAAATCACAAAGTTCTCAAACTCATTCCTCCCGAACTGCTCGATAAGGTAAGTCTTGCCTATCTGTCTTGCCCCTCTCAGCAGTAGAGGTTGTCTTCTTTCTTCGTTCTTCCATTCGAGCAAAGTCCTGTAAATATCTCTTTTTAGCATTTTAGCCTCGTTTTTGTCAATATCCAAGGATAATATACTAATATTTCTGACAAAATCCAAGGTGTATTTTTACTATTTTGTGATATTTTCCAAGGATACTATTTAAGATAGTCGAACAATTTTTTTTTACAATCCCTCAACAGTATAATTATAAACTGCAAGGCTGCTTTCAGGCTGGTTTAGTTTGTATATTCTATCCTTAAAAAAGTAAGTAATTATTCCATTGAGCGGAACATTGAAATCTTGCTGTACGAGTTCTTTAATTACTATTCTGTTCAGAAAAACGCCATCTTGAAAAACATCTGCGATAAATTGATCATCATTGCTGTCATTCCTCTCGATTGATGGACAAACCAGCAAACATCCATACTTATCATAGAACATATTATTTACTGATTTTTTATAGCTTTGCTTTTGCTTAAGTTTCTCACCGCCTACACCGACAAGCGGTAATTTCTCAATTATACTTTGCTCTTTTTCGTTATAAGATGCTTTGATATAATTTTTATTGATTACTTCAAGCACTCTTCCATAATAGTCATACACATTTATTTTAAACTGAGATTCGCTATTGTCAGCTACAAATATTTTACCCTCACCGTATGAATATTTTGTTAATTCTTCGAAGAATTGTGTTTTAGCCGGATCATATTTATACATAAATTCTCTTAGAATTTTGATTTCATTAAATCGTTTGTCCATTAGCAATAACGAAGTTCCCGTAAGAATTCCGCCATTTTCTTCTTTAACATTAGATTTGTACCCAATTACTACCCCTGATGCAGGAGATTTTATTGATTCTTCCAAGAAAATACCGGGAGTACCGACATAAGGTATCCTGTCTATAAAATTTCCTTCAAGATCAAACCTAACCATTTGAGCACTTGTAATTGCCTGGACATTTAAAGTATCATCAATAATCGTAAAATCTATTGAAACATCAAATTCGCCGGGACCTTCACCCTTTCTTCCAAAACTTTTTAAAAAAGTTCCCGAAGAATCATATTTCTTTATGCTGCTTGTTGCAGCGTCCAGAATGTAAATATTGCCATATTTGTCCACATCAATATCAAAGGGAGCTTTAATGACAGCCATAGTATCAATTCCAGTCGTATCATTACTAATTGTAAACACTTCTGTAAGTTTGTATTTTAAATCTGGTTTTGTCGGGGTATTAGTATTCTGATGAGTTTTTATTCCGTTAATAGTATTAGTCGTGTGAGTACCTTCTTTAGCACAGCTAATCAGAACCATAATTACCAGTATAATGGAAGTCATTTTAAGTTTTTTCATGTTTTTCCTTTTTAATTTCAATTCGACATTACTCTCGCTTGCTTGATCGTATCAAAATCTCTACCCTTAATCATAAAAGTCCAAAGAATAAAGATTATTAGTAACTCAGCTATGTAATATGACAATATCAAAGATGAAATCAACAACAATTCAGCAGTGACGAAATACTTTGAATATATTACTAATCCTAAAGTAAATATAGGAACAGAACAAGCGAAGCCAATTATAACTTGCCTGAACACGGTTGATAATACTGTAAGTTCAAATTTATTCCGTGACAATTTAGAAACTAAATATAAATGCTCGATTTTATTCCTTTTTCTATAAATTCTTGAATAATTTAATGCAGAGATAAGTAAAAAATAGAGTAATAATGATACAAAGTAAATAATGCCTAATTTACCTTGTAGTGATAATAAAGCAAAAACTATAAATGCGTAGAATATCAAGACTAGAACTGTTGGTGTAGGTTCGAATAATGAAAACTGAAATAGCTTTATATATTTATTTTTAGGATCAGATTTAATTCTATATATTAACGAATTCAGTTCCTTTACTATTGCATCATCAAAATAAGCCTGAAAAGAATTGATTTTCACTACGAAACCTGTTTTTTTGAAATCGTCTTTAAATCTGTTGTTTATATAATTACTCACAAAATTAAACATCTGATAGATTATCACGATAAAGAATACACTTAAAATCGTATAATACATAATAGGATGCTTTGGTGTCCCTTTGATATACATGATCGGTACAACAAAGCTAAACAATGCAAAGATCAGCTTTAGAAACCAATATTTATTTGACCTGTAAACAGGAACTCTAAAGGAAGATATAGTTATTATTGTTGACAACATCCATAAACTGCTGAAAATAAAAGACAACAGAATCTGAAAATCGTTGTGTCCGAGAATTAAAACTGCCCAGATAAATATTAAGCCTAAATTTAATCCCGCAAATTTCACTACCTTTTTTCTTATTTCCGGTAACATTTGTAAAATACTAACAGAAGGACCAGATATTATAACAAATGTCCGAAAATAAGCCACGATCAAGAATATTGTAAATATCACCCTGAATACTATCTGCGCAATAGTAAGATTGTTATCTGAAAACAGACTTATATCAGCTCCCAGAAAACAGAGCTTGTAAATAGTTACACTTACCATCATAATAAGTAAACTCAAACTGATCTTCGGGATCATATTATAGCTATGTTTAAACATCTGTAAAAATACTTTCATTTTATTCTCCACTATTATTTGTTCAGCTCTAAGAAAATATCTTCCAAATTCATATGTTCTGTGTATTTTTCTTTCAATGCAGAAAGTTCGCCAATGTATTTTAGCTCGTTATCTTTAAGAATAGCTACATCAGCTGCAATCCTTTCAAGGTCGGAAGTGATATGAGTGGAGAACAGCATAGTTGTTCCGGATTCTATGTTTAAATCTATCAGCTCTTTTATGAACGATCTTCTCGCAACGGGATCAAGGCTTGCGACAGGTTCATCGAAAATATAAAGTTCAGGTTCGTGACCCATAGCCATAATGATAGCTACCTTCTGCTTCTCTCCTTCCGATAAACTTCTGAACCTTGCTTTGGGATCTATATTCCAGTCCTTTAATAACTGATCAACCTTTTTCTTATTCCATTTATCGTAGAACACACTAGTATATTCAAGAAGGGCATCAACAGTCATCCATCCGTCGAATCCGTTCACGTTCTGAGGAACATAACCCAGCTTCTGCTTTATTTCGCCCGGAAGATCCCATGAATCCTCACCAAACAGGCTCGCTTTACCGCTGTCGAGCTTAAGCAGTCCTAATAATGATTTTATCATAGTTGTTTTCCCTGCACCGTTCTTTCCGACAAGCCCCATAATCGTACCTTTCTTTATTGTAAGATCAATGTTCTTAAGAACCTGTTTATCACCGTAGCTTTTACTGACTTTCTCAAGTCTGATAACTACATCACTATTTTCCATCATTATCCCCCAGGATTTTTTTAAATAATTCTAGAACCCTTTCATTCGGCAACCCAAGCTGTTTAGCCTGAGATGCAGCTTCTTCCAGACTTGGCCTGATCAATTCGATTCTCTGCTTCACCGATTTCGCATTGTCAGAATTCGAGGCTATGAACATTCCCATGCCGCGTCTGCGTTCCACGATATTTGAAGCTTCAAGCATACTGTAAGCCTTGGAGACCGTCATCGGATTTACTTCAAAATGAACGGCGACCTTTCTTACCGAAGGCAATTCATCACCCTGCGACAGATAACCGCTCGCTACAAGCCGCTCGACCTGATCCACGATCTGCTTATAAATAGGAACACCCGAACTCGGCTGGATCTGAAAATATATTTCTTTATTATCGCTCATACTATTCCCTATTTTAATTCCGCAGCAGCGAACTGCATTAGTGTATCAGTAATGTAATACACTAAAACTAAAAAGTCAAGCGATATTTTTTCATCTTTTGTTACTTGATTAGAAAACAATTTTTTGTTATAATTGTAGTTCTTTCAAAGGATAGTCTACATGAAATCAATTACCTCTGCCCTGCTTCTTTTAACCGCAATTACAGTCTGCACATTCGCTGAAGGCTATAAATTACCACCAGAAGACATTCTGAATGTTTTTGACGCTCCCAACGAGCAGTTTCTGACGCTCGTCGAAGGAACCGACTATGCAATTGAACATACTTATGAAAGATATGAAAGCCTTGAAAGTCTGTCTCAGGAAAGACTTTCACTTGCCGGACAAATAATTCTGCCTAAAATTCATTCTGAAAAGATCAGCTATCCCAAGCTCTATCTAAAACTTATCAATCTAAAGACTGACGAAAGGATAGATCTAACTCCAAGAGAAGATAACAGAATAGTTGATTTTGAAATTTCACCGGACAGAAAATATCTGGCTTATCTATCACAGCTGGAAAACGGCGTTTATCTGAGAGTAATTGAGCTTAAATCCGGAAGCATGGTATTCAAAGACAGCAGAAAAGTAAATATGGCTTTTGCCGGCCTTCTGATAAAGTGGAGCGTTGACTCCAGATCGCTGATAATTCCGAGGGTCTTTTATGAGAATGAACCTGTGCCTGTCAAATCCGTTGCGGATATAGCGCCCAAGTCAGAAGAGAGCTTCGGTAAGACGGCTCAGCTGAGAACTTATTCCAATCTGCTCGAGACCCAGTTCGACATAAAGCTGTTCGATTATTACTTTACAAGCAGGTTCGCTAAGCTCGATATCGTGACGGGAAATGAAACCGTTTTAGGAAAACCCGCGGTTTACAGATCATTTATCCAGTCGCCAGACGGAAAATATTTTCTCGTCAGAATAGTGAATAAACCTTACTCTTTCACTTTGCCTTACTCAAGGTTCGGATATAGCTATCTTATCCTTAATTCCAACGGGAATGAAATAACAGATTTAGTTACGAAGCCTGTTCAGGATGAAATACCTATCGGCGGAGTAGAAACGGGCATAAGATCGCCCCTATGGATCCCGACCGAGAGTTCAACATTGTGCTGGATAGACGCAAAAGATGACGGAGATCCAAAAAAAATAGTTCCTTTCAGGGACAGCTTCTACAAATTGTCAGCTCCATTTGATAAAGACCCCAAATTGTTTCTAAAGACAAAGAACCGCGGATATGTCTCCGGTTTTACAAATGAGAAAGGAAGGTTCGTATATATAGATTATGACCGCGATAATGAGTGGATGAGCACATATTACGGCTCTTATGACGGTTCGACAGGCGATAAAATGCTTTTCACGCGCAGCGAGAACGAAAAATATGAAAATCCCGGTGAATTTGTGACGGCAAAGATGCCTAACGGGTTTGAAGTGATAAAAGTAAAAGACGGTTCAGCATATCTCTACGGTCAGGGATATTCTCAATCCGGAAATTTTCCATTCCTGCACAAGTTTTCACTTAAGGACGGCAAGAAAACCGTTCTTTTTAAATGTGCCGATAAAAGCTATGAAAATTTTGTAGGATTTACCGGTTCTGACAACAGCAGAATTTGTATAACACGGGAAACTACCTATGAACCGCGAAACTATTTTGTTATCGATCATAAAACAGGATCAAAAATACAGATCACTACAAATACTGATCATGCCTTGGTTATAAGACAAATTAAAACGGAGCTGATAACTTATAAGAGAAATGATTCTATAACTCTCAGCGGAAAATTATACCTGCCTCCGGATTACGACAAAGAAAAAAAGTATCCGCTTATTATTTGGGCTTATCCGAGAGAATTTGTCGAGTTAAGTACAGCCGGTCAGATAACAGGCTCGAATTATTCATATACAAGGTTCTGGGGAGCATCGGTAAAATATCTTGCTCTGCACGGATATATAGTGCTCGACAATGCCTCTATGCCTATCGTCGGAAATATTCAGCAAAGAAATGATTCCTTTATCGAACAGATAAAGATGAATGCGCTGTCTGCGATAGATCATCTCGATTCGCTCGGCATGATAGACAGAACCAAGGTGGCAGTAGGAGGTCACAGCTATGGTGCTTTCATGACCGCCAACCTGCTTGCATATACGGATTATTTTAAAGCCGGCATCGCCAACAGCGGAGCGTATAACAGAACGCTTACCCCGTTCGGATTTCAATCTGAAGAAAGAACCTACTGGCAGGCTAAAGAATTTTATCAGAAGGCCTCCCCTTTCTCGAATGCGGAAATGATAAAAACTCCGATCCTTCTGGTCCACGGCGCAGATGATAACAATCCGGGAACTTATCCAATGCAGTCGGAAAGAATGTATGCCGCAATAAAAGGCAACGGCGGGAATGCAAGGCTTGTTATTTTACCTTATGAAGGTCACGGATATGAAGCCCGCGAATCGAATCTGCATGTCCTTGCGGAAATGTGCGAATGGCTCGACAAATATCTCAAGTAACATAAATACTTACCGCCAATAACATTAAATTTTACTTGAAAAGCATGTTTTATTTTATTACTATGGAGTAAGTATGTATTTGGGGAGTGAAATATGAAACGCTTTGTATTATTGGTCTATTTAGTTTTATTACTGGGAATTCTATCGGCATCAGAGATTGAAGATAAAGAAAAAAACACGATCAATGCTGCTATTGACCTATTGTATCAGGAAAAATTTGAAGAAGCTCTGCCCATTTTCGAATATATTAAGGATACTTACCCTGATTACCCGATAGGTGATTTCTTCTTAGGTTTTTACTATAACTTCCTTGCTTCATATTATGAATCCGATTATTTCGACTCAAAGATAGTACTTTATTATGACCTTGCAGAAAAAAAAGCGAAGTACCATTTATCAAATAACGAAAAAGACCCCTGGTTCAATTTCTATATGGGGGCATCATTGATAAATAAAGGATATATGCTCGGGCGTGACGGAAGTAGGTTTTCAGGAATCACAAAAACATTTGACGGCATATCATACATTGAAGACTGTCTAGAATACGACAAATACCACGGTGATGCGATAATGCTCCTCGCAAACTATAAGTACTATAAAAGCACTGTATTAAGCTGGGTTTATGACAGAAGGGATATGGCTGTATTATTACTAAAACAAAGTATAGCCACATCTTATTTCAGCGAATACCTCGCAAGATCAGCTTTAGGATGGATATACATTGACTACGGAAAATATTCCGATGCAGAAGCGGTTGCCGATAAAGCTCTTGAAAAATATCCAGATAACCACTTATTCATTTTCCTTAAGGCCCGTGCCCTTTTTGAAATGAAGAAATATCAGGAAGCTGCAGAATTATATCATAAATTAGAAACGAAAATCTCGGTAATGGATCCTAAATACTCTGAAAAAGATATGTTCAATATTTATTATTTTCTTTCAAAAAGCTACTCTGCTTTGAATGAAAGTCAATTGAGCAGAAAATATTACGAAAATGCAGTAATGTGCAGGCTTACAAAAAAAGAAAGAGACATTCTGAGGGACAGGATAAATGAACTCTCAGAAGCAAATAAATTAAAAGGCCGTTAATTTCTTAAAAGTATCAAATTCACTTTTTATATCCTCAAGGTCGAACTCTTTTAAACCCTGAATTGAAAAGTCGTTAACAGAATATGAAGCTGTTATAGAACCGTAAACACAGGCGGTTTTAATATTCTGGAAAGTGTAAATACCTGTTTTAGCCAGATGACCGGTAAATCCTCCGGCTAGGCTGTCGCCTGCGCCTGTCGGATCAACGACTTGTCTGAGTGGAAATGCAGGAAGGAAAAATTCGTCATTACCGTCTGTGGCATATATCCCGAACTTACCTAGCTTTACAATAAGCGCTTTAAGCTGCGGGCATTCCTCAAGTATCCTGTCCGCACCCGACAGGAAATTTCTTTCGCCGGTCATAAGAAGCAGTTCTGTNNGAAATAATAAGTTCAGGTTTATTCATATTTTTAAGAACTTCAAGCTGCAGGTCCGGGTGAATGTTTGCCAGAAATAAAATTTCTGAATCCTTATATTCCTCAGGAAGTTTAGGCTTGAAAGACTCGAATACATTTAATTCTGTCAGAAGAGTATCCCTTCTGTCCATGTCGTCATGGTATCTTCCCGACCATCTGAAAGTCTTTCCTTCAACGGTCTCGAAACCAGTTAAGTCAATGTCCCTTGATTTCATCAGGTCAATCGTTTCCTGAGGAAAATCTGATCCTGCGACTCCAACGAAGTTCACTTTTGCGAACATTGATGCTGCCAGGCTGAAATAAACAGCTGACCCTCCGGGGACCCTTTCAACTTTGCCTGCCGGTGTTTCGATATCGTCTATTCCTACCGAACCGACCACGAGAATTTTTTTCATATTTTTTTCCTCAATTCAAACCTTCTATAATAATCGTGAATTTCTTCTATCAAGTCAACAATTATTTCAATTTGTTTTTTTAATTTATTTGTCATGCACTTTGGCGATATCTTCAGGCACACATTCCCTCTGCAGTATATCTCGTCGAACCGGCACGAAACGCTTTTCATGTAGTCCCTGTCTTTTAAAAAAAGAGCGGAGATACTCTCTCTCGTATAAATTTTATTTGTCAGTTCTTTTGCCAGAAAAATACACCTGTTCAGAATTTCCCTGTGAAGGGCGAGTATCTGATAAGGCTCAAGCTTAGTTATTACATTATTCATTGCTTTTCTGTCAAGAATATGGAAAATCACTCCGGAAAGCTTTTCATTCATAAACAAAAATACTCTGTTCTGAAATTCATCAAGATCGAAAGGTTTGTCGATGAACTGGAAATTACCTTCGATAAACTGCTTTTCGAACTTGTCGAACATCTGTTTTTTGCTTGACCACGAACTCACAAAGAATATTTTCTGGTCTGAATCGATCTTAAGTATCTTTTCTGCCATTTCGATACCGGTAAGCGCATCCATCATTACATCGGTCAGAATAAGATCGTATTTGTTTTTTATAAATTTATTCAGTCCTTCCTGACCGTTTGAAGCTGTGTCGATTTTGTATATTTCCTGCGATTCGAATATTTCTTTCAGCATTTCGCGGAAAGAGCTTTCATCCTCTACTATCAGAAGCGAAACTCTTTCCATGGGATTGAGTTTAACAAAATCCCATTTGATCCTGTTGAAATCAATTATAAATAGTTCCTCAAACTCCCTGTAGATTTTTTCAAACATTCAGTGTTTCCTATATGTCCGCCAGTTTTTTAGCTTCATCGAAAAGTGTCAGAGCGATGATCACAAATTTATCATTCATGGCTTTTATTCTCGGATAAAGGCTGCGTTCTTTAAAATACTGTCTCGCAATATTATATTTGATCTCGATTTTGATTTTTTCAATATCCTTGTCAAATTGCTCTTTAGAATAATAGTATTCTTTTTTAGCCATCTCCTTCTTATCCGGAACCGTTTCAAGTATATTTATTTTATTTCTTTTTGCAACGTTTATGAAATCTTCTACCATACTTTCAGAGACGGTGAAATCTTTATAGTATTTTTCAAAATCGTTTTTCCATCCGGTTTCTTTGCCGTTCATAATATTAAAAAAATCAATTGCATGATCCTGAAATACTCTCATCCTGAACAGATCTGACATCAGGTCTGAATACGGGTCATAAGTGATCAGCGAATCAGGAGTTATCCCGCCGCCGCCGTAAACGACCCTCTTTTTGTTCAGCGTGTAAAATGTTTCAGCTTTTTTAATTGAATCTTCCTTCGCCTTTTCCTGCTCGGTCATAAGCTCCGGATCCATGTACCTGTCAAGAAAATAACTTTCCGTTCCCTCGTCGTACGGTCTCTGGATAAGCCTGCCTGTAGGTGTATAATATCTGGAAATAGTTATTCTTGCCACTGAACCGTCACCCAGATCGAAAGGACGCTGAACAAGGCCTTTACCGAAAGATTTAGCACCCAGAATATAAGCTCTGTCATGATCCTGCAAAGCTCCGCTGACAATTTCTGAAGCTGAAGCCGAGCCTGCATCAATAAGAACTATCAGGGGAAGATCCTTATGATTGCCGTCTATAGTTGAATAAAATTCCTCATCAAAATCCTTGAATCTTCCTTTGGTGTAAACTATCATTTTGTTTATTCCGATAAACTTTTCAACAACTTCTACTGCCTGATCCATCAATCCGCCGGGGTTGCCTCTAAGGTCAAGAACAAGTCTTTTCATTCCTTTTTTTGTCAGTGCGTTCAATGCGTCCTCCAGCTCCTGGGAAGTTTTATTTGCGAACCTGTTTATCGAAATATAACCGGTTACCTTATCTTCAAGCATACATTCTGCGACCACGCTGTAGATCGGTATCGCAGCTCTTATTATTTCGTAATCCATAGGCTCTGAAGCACCTGCTCTGGCTACGGTTATGTTTACTTTGGACCCGATAGGGCCTTTAAGTCTTTTAAAAACATCCTCAGTCGTAATATCGTAAGCTGTTTTGGAATCTATTCTGATAATTTTATCTCCGGGCATCAGTCCGATCCTTTCTGACGGTGTTTCGGGGATCGCAGATATAACAGTAAGATATTTATCTTTAATTTCAAACTCAATTCCGATGCCTCCGAAAACCCCTTCAAAATCCTCTTCCACCTCTTTTTGTTTATCAGCTGGAATATATGATGAGTGAGGATCAAGAGTTTTAAGCATACC
This sequence comes from Candidatus Delongbacteria bacterium, assembly GCA_003477045.1. Taxonomy (GTDB): domain Bacteria; phylum UBA4055; class UBA4055; order UBA4055; family UBA4055; genus UBA12480. The sequence continues at coordinate 103,502 of DMTS01000056.1, read as the reverse complement.
TTCGATAGCGCCTTCCATAACCTTATCGATATCAGGCTCGTCAACATATACATTGTCCACGACCCTTAAAATGTAGTTCATCTTCTGGAAATAGTTTAGAGAATTTCCGCCGTTCGACGCTTCTCCTTCTTCGTATTTATAGCTGAAAGTGATCGCTATTATTAATAACGCTACGGCGATGATGTAGAATTTCTTATCAGACATTTTTCATTCCTGTTTAAGTTTTAAATATAATTTTTTCAGTATATCTTCCTCATACTTCTGAAGCGTTATACTCCTTCTTTCCATTACAGTTCTCGCTGTTTCGAGCGTTCTTTTAAAGGGATAGATCACCAGTTTTTCCTTTCCGCCCCAGTGAAAATCTTCAACATACCTCGGGGGAAATCCCTCTCCATAAACATTGCACGCCACTCCTATAACTGTTCCGGTATTGATCATCGTGTTTATTCCGGTTTTTGAATGGTCTCCCATAATCATGCCTACAAATAATGATCCGGAATCTATAAGTTCTCCGTTGATTTCTACTTTCACGAAAGAATAATTATTCTTCAGATCGGAATTATTCGTATCAGCTCCAAGATTGCACCACTTTCCAATATAGGAATGCCCCAGAAATCCCTCATGCTGTTTGTTGCTGTACCCGTGAATTATCGTGCTTTCTATCTCCCCTCCGACTTTACATACTTCTCCGATCGAAGTATTGTGATAGATTTTCGACCCGATCTTGACTTTTGATTTTTTTCCGATGTAAGCCGGTCCCATTATTACACTATTATACATAATTTCAGCGCCCTCATCAATAATCACGGGCCCTTCCGTTGCATCTAATACAACCCCTGCTTTGATCACTGCGGATTTTCTTATAAAAACATCTTCTTTTTTTTCTAATATTACACCCGTAAGCTTCGATGAGCTGAATTGTTTTTTATCAAGGAGATTTGCATCAGTTTTTATGGATTCTCCTATCGAATTAGTAATGCACCACGGATATTTCAGCACTTCCAGTAAAGGCTGAACATTTGTTTTTAATCCCTTTTTCACTGCGTCAACAAAATCCGACTTGGTAGTAAAAACACCCATAAGAAGCTTCTCGTTTTCATCAGTTGCCGGAATGCTTTTCTGATTTACCGCTATTTCAAAATATTTTAGAAAATTTTTATTTGGAACTATCCTTGCATTTATAGCTAAAAAAGGAAGCCCGTCAGGTAATTTCTCAATTCCTTTCAATCCTATATCACTCATCATAGTATCGAAAGATTTACGGTAAAAATAATAAAAGTGGTAATCTTTCAGTAATTTTGAATACCTTTCTCTTATACTGAATATGCCTGTTTTCAACTCGAATACAGGTCTTGTTTTTGTTAGGGGGCCGAAATTCGTATAACCCGCATCTTCAAAAAGTACTATATTTTTCATAGCAAAGTCCCTCTATATATTATTCTCATGTTTTCCTATGTTCATAACAATTCCTATCATCAGCATATTCATCATCAAAGCCGAACCGCCATAACTGACTAAAGGAAGAGGAAGTCCCGTCACAGGAAGCAGCCCGAGACTTATAGAGATATTAAGAACTGTCTGAAATATTAACAATGCGGTAATTCCTGAACCAAGCAGGTACAAATATCTGCTTCTTGTTTTTGAAACAATTTTTACAAGTCTGTAAAACAAGATAGTAAAAGCAATAAACAAAATTATAATTCCGATAAGCCCGAATTCTTCGGCGATCACGCTGAAAATAAAGTCGGTGTGACCTTCTGGAAGGAATCTGAGCTGTGTCTGGCTTCCATTCATAAATCCCATTCCTTGTAGATCGCCGTTTGAAACTGCAGTTTTGGCTTGTATTATCTGCCAGCCTCCATCCTTCGAAAATTTCTCCGGATCTAAAAAAGTAAGAAGCCTCATCTTCTGATACTCTTTAAGACCTTCCCAGAACATATTTGATGCTATACCAAGTATTAGGCCTGTTGACCACAAAGCTATACCTGCAGTAATTTTTACAGAAAATTTGTAAAGCACTATTCCGTAAATTACAAGTGCAGTAATAAAGAACTGGTCACCGATACCCTTTGCGAACAGGAAAAAAGAAAGCGCAGCCAAATTGAAAAGGTAAAAATACGGGAGCCCTGCAGAGTATATGACAGCTATAAATATGAAAATATAGATTATAGCTGTACCGAGATCAGGTTGCTTAAGAACTAATATACAAGGAATTATCGTCAGCACGGAACCGAAAATAGCATATTTTTTATCATTCCAGTGTATCTTGCCTGCGCTGTAGTACCGGGCTAGTGTGCACAGCAGTAAGAATTTTCCGAGTTCAGAAGGCTGGAACTGGAACGATCCTATCTCTATCCATCTTTTAGCGCCCATCCTGACAGACCCGATTAAAAATACAAGCAGAAGCATTATAATAAGAACTGCGTAGAAAAGATTCGACAGAGCCAAAACGCTCTTCATGGATATAAATTGTGTGACAACAAGGATAATCATTCCGGTACAAAACCAGATAATCTGAGTGAAGGCGATATTTTCCATACCCCTCGGATATCCTGCCGAATAAATCGAAAAAATACTTAACACGAATAAAGATACAAGTGAAAAAATAATTAGAAAATCTATGTCTTTAGTAAAGCTCTTCACTCTTATGTGTAATCCGACAGGTTTTTAACCGCCGCTCCGCGATAATAATGTTTTAGTATGACTTTGTATGAGTAACCCTTTTCGCCCATCACCTGAGCTCCGATCTGGCACAATCCCGCACCGTGACCCCATCCAGCACCGGTAAAAATGAAATCTGTACCGGATTTTGTTATTAAAAATGCAGAGCTGGGCAGATGAGTTTTTGAAAGAAGCCGCCTGATATTCAGTTCTTTTGAAATAACAGTGTTGCTTTCAGTTCCCTTTAATTCCATTTTAAAAATTCTGCCTGAATATCCTCTCGCTATCGCAGTTAAATCTGTGATGTCTCCGATGTCAATTCCGAATTTCTGTTTCAGATTTTCTTTGATTTCAGAGGCTGTTATCACTGTTTTCCATCTGAAAAGGTCTCTGCAGAATTCAAGTGATTTCGGAAGAGGATTTTTAAAGGTGTTGCAGAAACAATCGAAATTCTTGTCCAGGATAAATTTCTCCGCTTCTTTATCTTTCATAACATTTTTTACTTCGCTTCCAACGGGATTGTCATAGAATGACGCCAGATATGGAAAATCCATATCTTCCCAACATGTTGAATACCTTTCTGTAATGCCTCCGCAAATCTTTGAGTATCTTGCGTCAACTATGCCTGAATCAAAGATCAGTATCTCTCCCTTTGTATCTTCCGTAACTTTTTTGGACAGTTCTGAAATCTTTGAAATTCCCTGATAACACTGGCAGTGGTCGTCTGAACAGAGATCGAACCCGTCTGAATAATGGTGTTTTCCCATTGTGGCCAGTACTGTGCTCCTTGCGGCGATAGTCTGCGCTTTGAGCATTTCAAGATTGTTGTCGTTCCTCATTTCAGAAGAATTCACGCTCGAAAGATACTCTTCAAGATCAATAATATTGACCGCCGTAAGGCTTCCGGAATTATCTATAATAACTTCCAGTTCGCCTTTGTATTCCAGATCCTCTTTATGATCCCAGTGAAAATCGATCCCTACATTTACTCCCTCTACCACAAAGCTGCAGTCTTCGTTTGCTGGAATCATATTTATTTTATTCTTAAATTCTACCCCGTTAAAAAATATCTTCCCCTGCGCATCTTTCTTAATCAGCTTCTTATATTTATAGTCACCTGAAGGATAAATTTTTCCTTCCATATCTCCGGTTTTTTCTAACAGCCAGTATTCAAAATTGTTCAATTTTCCTATTTGGCTGCCCACCTTTATCACTCTTGTAGATTTCTCATGAAGGTAATATTTGTCCCTATGCGATTCCAGTTTACCTACATCAAAAACTGTATCGGTCTTTTCGTACCATTCGTGCTCGGAAGGTTTGCTTTCGATCAGCTTTATATCATAAACCTTGTTATTATCCAGATTTTTACCGGGACATCCGCTTTTATCAGATATGAAATACTCGCCTTTGAACTTTACTTTTATCAGCGACTTTTTATGAAAAAATCCGATCCTTACTTTCATTTTTGCTCTTTGTAAAATTTTAACGGTTTACTGAAAAGCCCGGAAATTTTTTTCAATTCTATCAGCATAAGATCAAAATCATTGAACGAAAGTGACTGAGGCCCGTCCGATAGAGCTTTATCAGGATCGGGATGTACTTCCACCATGAGCCCGTCACAACCGAATGCAAGCGCGGCCCTTGAAAGCCCTGGAACCTTTGCTCTTTCTCTTGTTGCATGGCTTGTATCGATGATTACCGGCAGGTGAGATTCTTCTCTAAGATCGCTGACTCCGAGAAAATCGATTATTGATCTCTGCTTTGTACCCTCAAAGACCCTTATGCCTCTTTCACAGACAATTATATTCGGGTTGCCTTCAGAAAGAATATATTCGAGAGATGCGTAAAGATCATCTATTGATGCGGTAAATCCCCTTTTTAAAAGTATCGGATTTTTTATAGCTCCGCATTTTTTGAGAAGTGAATAGTTCTGCATGTTTCTTGCACCGATCTGAATAACATCTGCAACATCCATTACCTGACTGAGCGAATATTCGTCAATTGCCTCGGTAACTATCTTCATGTTGTATTTTTTCGCGGCGTCGTGTATATAGCTGAGACCTTTATCGCCGAGGCCTTGAAAACTATAAGGGGAAGTTCTTGGTTTAAAAGCACCTCCTCTTAAAAGCTTGATACCTCTAGAGCTTAAAAAATCAGCTGTTTCCATTATCATTTCTCTGCTTTCGACCGAGCATGGTCCCGCGATTATTTGTGCAGACCTGTCACCGAACACAATATTATCGCCTAAATCTACGATAGTATCCGCCCCGCCGTTATTTTCTCTATAAACCAGCTTAAGTCTTTTTGAAATATGAATAATATCCCTAATGCCCATAAATTTTTTAAAGTAGGATTCATCGATATAACCGATGTTTCCGTGAACAAGAATTACTGATCTTTGCGCTCCTTTGCTTATCTTGGCCTGATATCCGATCCCTTCGATCGCCTGAACAACATCAAGTATCTGTTGTTTCGTAGCTCCGATCTTCATAATTATCAGCATTATATCCCCCTTTGGATATTAAAAATTTCATTCATGATAATACCTCCCGCAACCGATACGTTCAGAGATTCAAAACCTCCTTCAGGACCGATCCTGAAGTTAGAATCAAATTCTTGCTCCATAGTTCTATCCATTCCGTTAGCTTCATTTCCTAAAAATAATATTTTCTTTTTACTACTGCCGCATTTATAGTCGTTGATCTTGTGAAGATAAGTACTGATCTTATAAAAATTTCTCAGAAATTCCCGGCTGTCGTTAAAGCGGCTGAATTTTATAAAATCGATTCCGAAAATTGCGCCCATACTGCTTCTTAACACTTTCGGGGACCAGATATCCGCGCAGTTGCCGTAGAGAATCACTCCATCCAGATTGAACCATCTTGCAGTTCTTATTAAGGTTCCTATATTACCGGGATCGCTTATCGAAAAAAGTCCCAGTATCCTTGATCTGTTTCTGAAAAATGCCTCATTTTTATTCGGCTCAGGTATTCTGGCCACAGCCAGTATTCCTTCAGAGGATGCCATTGAAGTAACCGATTCAATGTTATGCTCGTAAAGCTCTATACCCTTCTTTAGCTCTATCTGAGATGAGTCAAAATTTTTATCGACAACTATCATCTCGATCACTATTCCTGATGAGATAAGTTCCCGCACCTCTTTTAGCCCTTCCGCAACAAAAAAACCTGTTTCAGAGCGGCCTTTAACATTCTGTAAAGATTTTATCATCTTTATCTGGCTGTTGTACAGTCTTTTCATTTAAAACTCTCCAGATAGTACAAAACCAGATTGCATCCCATCCTCAGCGCCTGCAGTCTTTTTTCCTCGGGATCATTATGAACTTCTCTGTCCTCCCATCCGTCTCCGAGATCCGATTCAACCGAATAAAAAAGCACCAGCCTGCCGTTATGGAAGATCCCAAGACCTTCGGGACTCTTGCCGTCATGCTCGTGAATTTTAGGCAGTCCGTTCGGGAATTTATATTTTATATTGTAGATCGGATGGTCGAAAGGAACTGTAACAAGCTCTTTATCCGGAAATATTTTCTTTATCAGGCGTCTGAATGATTTGTCGAGGCCGTAGTTGTCATCTGCATGAAGAAACCCGCCCTTCAAAAGATGTTTCCTAACAAGTTCAGCTTCGTTTTCGGTCATGTCAATGGTTCCGTGGCCTGTAAGGTAAAGATAAGGGAATGAGTTTAGATTCTCGCTTACTACTGCAGTACCTTCCATTTCAGAGCAGTCAATACCTGATTCCTTCGAGACAAACTTGAGCAGATTATTAACCGAGGAAGGATTACTGTACCAGTCTCCGCCACCGTCATATTTAAGCCTGCCGATAAAAAAATCTTTCCCTAAGAGGTTCATAGAAATTAACAATATGACTAACAACCTACAATTCATCATAAATATACGGCTCATCGTTATTTTTTTTTGGTTTTATTATCTCGTCAAATGATTTTTCATCATCAAGTATGATTGTTGAAGGCTTGATCATTCCTGCTTCAGATTCAATTTTATCTTTTGAAATATAATCTTTTTCGTAGAGTCTGTTGTTAACGAAAACATCGACTATGTAAGGATCGAACTGCGTGCCTCTTCCTTCAAGAAGAACCTGTACAGCTTCATTACTTGTTTTTTCTTTTCTGTAGGGCCGTGTTGTAGTAATAGCATCGTAAGTATCTGCTACAGCGACAATTCGCGCAAGAAGAGGTATCCTCTCCCCTTTTATTCCGTCTGGGTAACCCCCGCCGCCGAATTTTTCATGGTGATACTTTATGCAGTCTGCCATCGGACCGAAGAAAGAAATATTTTTGACTATATTCGCTCCCACAGCCGGATGTGACATTATCGAATCGAACTCTTCTTCGGTAAGGGACTTATTCTTTTGTAAAATAGCATCTTTTACGCCTATTTTACCGACATCATGCATCATTGCGCCGTATTCAAGTACTTGAAGTTCCTTGTTGTCGAGGTTCATAAGTTTCCCGATATCAAGGCTAATAAGCCTCACTCTGTTGCTGTGACCTTTTGTGTATTCATCTTTAGCCTCGATAGCCGAAGCAATAATGATTAGAGAGCCGAACAGAGCGTCCTTTAGCTGTATCGACCTTTTTTCGACCATGTCTTCGAGATGGTGTTGATATCTCTCATTCTCTTTCTGTAGCCTTATATTCTGATCTTTCAGCCGTTTAAATTCAATGCTTTTTCTTACTGCTATCAAAAGCTCATCAATGTTGATCGGCTTTACAAGATAGTCTTGTGCGCCAAGTTTCATTACTTCAACAACAGTGTTAAGAGCTTTAACCCCAGTAAGCATAATTACCGGGATCACCTTGTTTATCTCTCTGAATTTTTTTAAAAATTCCGGTCCTGTCATCTCCGGCATTTCCACATCTGAGACGATACAGTCGAAATCTTCACTCTTCAGTATTTCAAGGGCTTTTTTTCCGTTTTCAGCCTCGACCGTTTCGTATTCATTTAGCTCGAGGCTCATCGCAACGAATTCTCTTAATTCCGGTTCATCATCAACTACAAGTATTCTCGACATTAGTTCACCTTGAGTTAAACTTTATTCCAAGTATGTTAATATAACTACAAACACCGTTGAAATCAATACAAATTGTAGCTTAATCATTCGAGTGTCAAGCATGACAATTTCTGAATCATGCACTAATTATAGTGATTGACAATAATAATTTTTCTTTCATGTTTTGTGAAATTTTCTTTATTGTTTACTTGTTAAATATTGAATGATGCATCGTATTGATATCATCCTCAAAAACATCTTTTTCGATAGAAAAATACTTAGCATTTATCTCAGAGGAAATGTCATTTTTATGTATAAAAGAAGAATTAAAAAATGCAATTAGCTCGTTTGTAAAAAAATTATATACAGAAACTCCATTTTCTGAAGGAATTATACCATATTTATAATTTGCATATTCGGTATACTTGAATATTTCATTGAAAATATCGCTTGAATAGCAAGTCAAAGATGGCTTGTTTGATATAAAAATCGTGTCTTTAGCAGAAAAATAATAATTCACTTCACCTTTTGTATTTACCGGCTTAATCTTATTTGAAATTTTGGTATTTAAATATTTATTGAACTCATACAAATCTGTCTCAGTAATATTTAATTTTAATTGTGTAATTAACAAATCTGTCGTGCTGTTATCCTTATATATTTCTAAAAATTTTTCGATCCCGAAATTATCGACAAGATACTTTACATATAAACCGCTCACAGGATAAGACAAACTTGCATCGAATTGTTCAAAACCAGATTTTGTTAAAATATCATTAATTTTTATCAAATCTGATTCTAAAAGAAATCTACCTATATTGTAAAGAACCGAAGGTTGTTTTCCGCCTCTTCCTCCATAGGCAACTGCAAATCCTTCCTGCAGCACCGGTAAAGTAAATAGCGGTAATTTATTCAGTTTATAGTTTATTAAAAAGTGTGATATCTCATGGACATGATAATTATAGGTCGAAACCAAATAATTCTGCCCAAGAAAAAATATTCCTCTTGTATCAAAACCTGAAATTCTTTTTATTTCCTCCTGATTCTCACAGAGAATATAAACCAACTTATTCTTTTTCAGATTTACAGATTGTTCTTTACTTATTTTCAGTAAGGTAATCATTGCATCTATAAATCTATTCAGTTTTTTCACAGAATAATCGCTTAATCGGGCACTGTCTTTTGAAAAAAAAAGAATATAATCAGAATTCAAAGTATCCCAGTTTTCCTTTTTCAAATAGAAATAAGGTCTTGAAACAAGGTTTTCATTAATGAAAAAGTATTCTGTTTTATAGTTTTTTGACGGGATGTTTATTTTGAGTATTGAAAAATCGTGAGCGATATTTTCTATTTTATAACTGCTAATTACTTCGTTAAAAACACTTTCTGTAATAAAATTTCTGTCAATACCGTAACCGATCATAAATTTATTTTGAACATCCACATATTCAATTCCTAACCTATTCGACAAATCGAATTCTTCCCTTAGGATGAATTGACGAATATCTCCGTTTTCGTAAAGAGTTTTTATAAAATTCTGAGCAACGTCGTTTGTCAAATTGTTTGAAAATAGACTAATTTCAAATATTAAAATTGACATCACAAACAAGTTTCTCATTTTTCTAATATCAATCAATTATTAATTCGTCTAAAGTTCTTTTCGGGACATGATGCACCTGGTCTCCGTCTCTCCAGTACTTTGTGTCTCCGCCTGACGGAAGATCATCAACTACTATCGTTTCATTCGGTTTACCGATAGCTACAACCAGAGCTATTTCGAATTTTTCCTGATCTATTTTTAAATGCTCCGCGAGAAGCGGTTTATTTATAGCTCCGAACATACATCCCCCGAGTCCTTTTTCAACCGCACCTAAAAGCATACTCTGCGCCATTATACCCGCATCAAGATTATTTGGAGTATTTATATTTTTATCTTTTATCATTACGATATAAGCTGAAGGTTTTTCTCCTTCCTGCGGTCCTGACCAGTCTTTAAGGAACATCGCCCATTTCAGGCATGAGAAAACCCTGGCGTTCATCTCGTCATCATATGACAGGATGAACCTGAGCGGCTGCATATTCCCGCCGGAAGCTGAAAATCTTGCCAGCTCGACTAATTCCACCAGAGTTTCACGGCTTATTTTCACATTCTGAAAATACCTGCGGTAACTCCTGTTCTTTTTAACCAGATCCAGCATCATATTCCATCTCCTTTACAGGTTAATTCTCTACAAGAACCATAAACTCGCCTTTGAGTTCGTTCTGCCTGCAGAATTGATAAATTTTCTCCGCCATATCGTATTTTATTATTTCCTCAGGCATAGTGGCTTTATACAAAAACAACACTTTCTTGTCGTTGAAAATATCCGCTACATCTTCCATAACATCAAGAAGCCTGTATGGGGTATCCATTAAAACGACCGGAACCCTGAGCGTTTTAAGTTTTTTCAGCTCTTCTATCCTTTCCTGTTTTGTTTTCTGAACAAAACCTGCAAAAAGAAACTTTCTGATATCGATTGGCGATAGAGAAAGTAGTGTCATCAGGGCTGACGCTCCTGGGATGGGTACGACCGTAATTTTTTTTGCGTAGCATCTTTGAAGAAGTATTTTTCCCGGATCTGCAAATACCGGTGTTCCGCAGTCTGATATAAGTGCGCAGCTTTCACCTTTAAGAAGAAAATCCATTACATAATCCGCATCTTTTTCTTCGTTATGCTCGTTGAATACAAAATACTCTTTCTTGAAACCGTGTATCGCAAAAAGACTCTTCACCGCAGACGATTCTTCTGTAACAATAACATCGACAGCCTTAAGAGTTTCCAGCGCTCTTTCTGAAATATCGGCCTGGTTGCCTATCGGGATCGCAACAATATACAATTTTCCTTTATCTGCCACTTCCTGTACCTGTTTTAACTTCCGGTTTCACATTTTTCGGTTTAACTTCAACTTTAATTGAGTCGCTGTCTTTTTTATTTGTATTAGTCTTGATTATCTTCTTAAATTCTTCTCTCATTTTATCGGTTTTCTTTTTATCGTCGGCTTTCACAGAATCAGTTTTCTTCTCTTCATATTTGATCCCCTGTTTTTCAGCCACTACCTTGATCTGCTCGCTCATGATCTTATCGAGATTATTACTTTTTTCTCCTTTATTGACACTGGACGCTTTTACTCTTTTCGCCTCATCCGCATCGACCGAAGGTGCTGTTGCGAGAAATTCTTTCTTATCTTCAAGAGCCTGCTCTTTAGGTTTATCTTCGTTCCTCGCCCGATCGGCTTTCTTTTTCGCTCTTTCTTCAATGAAAACGTCCCCTGCTCTTCCGCCCTTAAAGCTCTTGCCGTCTTTGTCTTTAACTTCGTCAAGAACAACTTCAGCATCTCCTTCGGTAACAACAACATATTCTTTGCCCGACTGATCAATTACATTCTGGACATAAGTAAGAAATGAAAATGTTCCGTTCGTTTTATTGGAAATATCCTGAAAATGTTTAATTCCTTTTGAAGAGTTACCCGAACATGAGATAGAGCTTATAGAAAGAGAGTTTTTTAAAGCTTCGTTTATTATATCTTTTTCGCTGAAATTATCTCTATAGTTCTGAGGTTCGGCATCCCCTATAAGAAAACACAGCTTGCCGATCTTCTCATTCTTTTTCGACCATGAAAGTTCGAACATTGCTTTATGAAGAGCTTCTATAACAGATTCAGGGAAATCTCCCCCGCCTGTGGCAGTCAGCGAATTTATATCCTGTTTAATTAGATTGACATCAGATTTAAAATCATAAATTTTTGTAACATAGGCATCTCCCCTGTCCTTGTAATCCACGACGGCAAATCTGACTAAAGGTTTTGGTGTTCCCTGCAGTATCTCGTCTATCATTGAAATTATCTTTGATTTAACTACATTTATTTCATCACCCATGCTTCCTGTCGTATCAATAACGAACGCAACTTCGAGCTGCGGACCGGTCCCGTAATTGTTTGATGCCGTATTTATATCGGTATAAATTTTCTGGGACAGCAGATCTACTGAATCAAATATTTTTTCTTTATCGTTCCCCTTCACGCTCTGGGTTGAAATTATTCTGCCTGTTTTTACTTCCAGTACCTTGCTGTTTATCATAAAAGATGCCTGTATAAATGTTATGCTGCCTGTAATCACAAATTCTGCGCCTGTAAGTTCCCCGATCTTGACCTGCTGCTTATCTGAAACAAGCCCGGAACCGCTCAGACTCAGCTCTTCTACGACCCTGTTAAGCTTTTCTCTTTCTACAAGCCGGATATTCGGTTTCTCGCCAAGCGTCGAAACAATAATATCGCTTATCCCGACAGAGAGAAAATTCATATCGCTGCTACTGGAGTTCACGCTAAAATTAAGCACGGCCATGTCAACTGACTGCGAAAACAGAATTCCTAAGAATGTAATCAAAAACAATACTGATCTTTTCATAGCCCTTTCTCCTCGACTTTATTTTTTAATTTTTCGTTAAGACCTTCTATAATGACCACGAATTCACCCTTGGGAGGTTTCTCATTCAGCTTTGCAAGTATCGTTTCAGGTTCTCCGCAGATATGTTCTTCGTATGTTTTCGTCATCTCTCTTAATACGCAGATCTTTCTATCGGGTATAAACATGCATAATTCTTCTATAAGCCTGATTATCCTGTGAACTGATTCGTAAACTATTATTGTTCTTTTTTCTTCAGCTATTCTTTTGAGTTTTGTCTGTCTTCCTTTTTTATGCGGAAGGAATCCTTCAAAAACAAAACTGTCTGTAGGCATACCTGAAATAACAAGAGCGTTAATGGCGGCTGATACTCCCGGCACACCGATCACCTCGATCCCTTTCTCTCTTGCCGAACGAACGATCTTAAATCCCGGATCTGAAATGCACGGCGTTCCGGCATCCGATACAACAGCTATGTTTTCTCCCGATTCGAGTTTACTTATGATCGTATCTCCCTTGTAATTCTCATTGTGGTCATGATAGCTCATAAGTTTCGATTCGATCTCAAAATGTTTTAGAAGTATTCCGGTTTTTCTGGTATCCTCACAGGCTATCAGATCGACTTCCTTGAGAGTTTTAATGGCTCTGAATGTCATGTCGTCGTAATTTCCGATCGGCGTTGAAACTATGTATAATTTTCCCTTTATCATATGAACCTAGTCTTCCTTCTTTTTTTCCCTTGTCATAAGTTCTGCGATTCCGTCTCTCGGACTCATTCCGTTGAAAAGAAGCTCATAAACTGTAAACGCTATCGGCATTGAAATATTTTTTTCTTCAGCTATTTTTTTTACGATCCTGCATGTTTCAACACCTTCTGCGACCATATTCATACTTTCAATTATCTCTTCAAGTTTTTCACCTTTAGCAAGCCTGTTACCTACCTGCCAGTTCCTTGAAAGGCTTGAATTGCAGGTCAGGATGATGTCTCCTATGCCTGACAGACCTGAAAAAGTTTCTCTTTTTCCGCCCATAGCGGTCCCGAACCTGATCATTTCAGAAAGTCCTCTTGTCAACAAAGCCGCTTTGGAGTTATTTCCGAGACCAAGACCCTCTGTCATGCCTGCTGAAATTGCAAGTATGTTTTTGATGCTGCCGCCTATCTCAACGCCTATAACATCGTCTGTCGAATATACTCTGAAATAGCTGCTCGAAAAAAGGTCCCTGACTTTATCTGCAGTTTCAATATTTTTACAAGCAGCTACTACCGCTGTAGGTGTTTTATACAGCGCTACTTCGATCGCAAATGACGGCCCTGCGAGAATAACGAAATTATCATCGGTGACCGTTTCAAATTCCGTTATGAACATTTCCCTTATATCTTTGCCGGTTGATGCTTCAATACCCTTTGATACATTAACAATTATTTTCTTTGAAAAATCTATTTTACTGATCTTGCTGAAATAGCTGCGAATGAATTGTGTAGGCACAGCGTTTATTATAACTTCAGCATCGTTCACTGCAGAAAGAATATCATTTGTGAATTTTATAGCTTCCGGCACAGTATAACCCGGAAGTTTTGAAGTCAGTTTTCTTTCTTTTTCAAGTGAGTCGCAAACGATCTTATCGAATTCCCATACGGTAACCAGACAATTATTGGAAGACAGCAGATCGGCTATTGCCAAACCCCAGGCCCCTGCGCCGAGAATGCATACTTTCATAATTTTACTCCGTTTAATTTCTCTTTCATTTTCTCAATATAAGCATATGGGACCGTAAACTGTCCCATCAGCCTCTTTCCGATTTTCTTCTTACCGTGGCAGTCGCTGCCTCCCGATTTAAGCAGATTTTTACTATCCGCCAACGAATCAATATATTTTAAAAAATCCTCATCATAAGAAGAGTGGACAGTTTCAATACCGTCCAAACCCATCTCTACGATTTTATCAAGAAGAGCGGGGTCGTCCTTTAAATAAAGCGGATGGGCAAGAAAAGCAAGCCCGCCACTTTTATGAATAAGCCCGACAGCTTCTTCCGGGCTGATCTTAAATTTCTTAATGTAATACTTTGAATCTGTGTTTAAATATTTAACAAAGGCATCCTGAAAACTGTACGCATAACCTTTTTCCATAAGTAACTGAGCCAGATGAGGCCGGGCAATAGTTCCGTCGGGAGATATTTTGACGACATCATCATAGCTGATATTTATACCGTCGGAATTAAGCAGTTCTATCATCTTCCGAGCTCTTTCAATCCTTACTTCTCTGAATTCTTTCAGACTATGGATCAGGGCTGTATTCTCGGCGTCTATAAAATAACCCAGAATGTGCAGATCGTACTGCCCGTAATCGCTTGACAGCTCAACTCCTGGTATAAATTCTATTCCGTAGTTTTTCGAAAGCTCCCTGGCTTCGGGATAAACATCGACACAATCGTGATCGGTAATGCTTACGGCCTTGAACCCGTTTTTTTTTGCTATCCTGAAGATCTCTCCGGGACGGTAGGACCCGTCAGAGTACCTGGAATGTATATGCAGATCAGTTATCTTATTCTTCATTGATAAATCTTTCAATGAAATCCTTGTAATCCGGTATTAATATATCTTTGCCTTCCCTTTTGATTATATCATTCATCTCGAATTTTTTTATGATCCTGGAAAGTGTCTCTCTAGATATTCCTGTAAGGTTAGCCAGATCGGTCTGATTCGGCATTTCTTCAAGCAGCATACCGTTTCCTTTTTGCACACCCATCTTTTCGCAAAGGTCATACAGCATCATCAGAACTTTTTGTTGCGCGTCATCAAGGAAAAAACTTTTTACTCTTATGTCGGCAGATCTTAACCTTATAGCGAATGTTTTTAAGAGATTAAAAGTAAATGCGGTATTATTATGAAGG
The DNA here is from genome assembly GCA_003477045.1 of Candidatus Delongbacteria bacterium. Classification (GTDB taxonomy): domain Bacteria; phylum UBA4055; class UBA4055; order UBA4055; family UBA4055; genus UBA12480. The sequence goes on along the minus strand of DMTS01000056.1, from coordinate 88,480 downwards.
ACATCAAGAAATTCATTCCTTGCAATCGTGAAGAACTCTATATCCTCCAGAGCTATCGCGTTTGCGTTTCGTTTGTTATGGTCCAGAAGCGACATCTCCCCGAAAAAGTCACCTGTTCCGAGTATTGACAATATAACTTCATTTCCGTCATTATTCAGCTTAGTGATCTTGATCTTTCCGCTATAGATTATGTAGAACATATTACCCGGATCCTGCTCCATAAAAACGATATTCTTTTTTGTAAACTTTTTTATCTGGCAGTGCTCGGCAATGTTCTTAATTTCGGCATCATTCATCGATTCGCACAAAGAGATTGACTTCAGGAATTCGATTTTTTTTAGTTCGTCCATGATTCAACTCCGGTTTTTAAAGTACATCGTTAAGTTTGTTGGCTTTGATCTTCTCAACAAGCTCTTTAACATCCTGCGACCTTGACAGCGGTGTTATCAGAAGGCTGTCCTGAGTGTCAATAACCGCCAGATCGTGCAGACCTATACAGGTAATAAGTTTTTCCTTGTTTTCAGTTGATATAAGGCACCCTTCAGTGTCTATGGCAATAAATTTATCGCAGTCAACCACATTGCTTTTTTCATCCTTATCCTTAAGCCTGTAGATCTCGAACCAGCTGCCGACATCAGACCATCCGAAATTTCCAAGCAGGACTTTTACATTTTCAGCCCTTTCCATTACGCCGTAATCTATCGAGATAGAACGCATTTCGCTGTATATCCTTTCGATAACCAAATCGGAATCGTTGTTTATAAGAGCTTTTTTTAGATCCATAAGATTCTCGTATAGATCTGGAAGGAACTTCTGAATGTTTTTTAAGATAGTTTCAGCTTTCCATATGAACATGCCGCTGTTCCAATAGAATTCTCCGCTTTCAAGAAATCTTACGGCCGTATCAAAATTAGGCTTCTCAGCGAATGATTTTACTTCATAAACTCCTTTTTTGACCTCTCCTCCTACCTGAATGTACCCGTAACCCGTTTCCGGATGGGTCGGTTCGATGCCTATCGTGATAAGCGCTTCAGGATCCTTTTTACAGTATTCGACGGCATCTGAGATAACGCTGCAGAATTTATTTATATTCTTGATAAAGTGATCTGCAGGAAGAACCACCATAACTGCATCGGGATCTCTAAGAAGAAGCTTAACTGCACCATAACCGATCGCAGCGGCAGTATTTTTTCCGAAAGGTTCAGAAATTATGTTTTCTTCTCTAAAATCTTTTATATTTTCTATAACATTGTTCTTCTGTTCTCTGTTAGTGATAATAAAAATGTCCTTTCTTCCCATAAGCTGGTCAAGCCTGATAATCGTATTCTCAAGCATAGTTTTGTCGTTAACGATCGTCAATAAATGCTTCGGGGTTTTCAGCCTGCTCTTGGGCCAGAATCTTGCACCGACCCCTCCGGCCATTATCAATGCGTACATAATGTTCCCTCCTGTATTGTAATTTTATTTGAACTCAAAATTGATATCTGAAGTTTCCCAATTTTTTCTTATATTAACTGTATCGGCGTAAAATTGCGCTTTTTCAGAAATATAACTTCGGTGATCTACTGAAAACACCCCGTTTGAATCCCTGTCGGCAAACATTGCAAGTATGTATTTCCCCGGATCTAAGTCGATCTTATAATCTATGCTACTGATGTTAACAGACTTTGAAGTTCCTTTGATGTTTTTGCATATAAGAATGCAATTTTCTACAGACACTCCTGAAATTGTGCCTGAGACCGATCCGGAACCTAAAGGATCTTCTATGGTGATCTTTGCCGCAAAGGCAGTAGAATCAGCTTTTTCTATTCTGAACTCATAGCTGCCGGATCTGACACCGTTATCACTTAGATTTATTGAAACCTTGTATGGCTCAATAGAAATATTCTTATTTAGATCGATTAACAGGCTGTCCTTTAATTCAAGCAGTTTAAAATTTAAAGAATCGTTAACAAAACTGTTCGTAGCAAAAGTCAATACCTGATCCGAAGATATCTTACCCGGAAATTTACCGCCGACCTTAAACGACTGAGCAGAAACTGTATCTGATACGGTGTGTGTTTTAACTCTCAGCCCTTCTTTTATTAAATTCCCGAAATAATCTTCAACATAAGACAGTTTCACTTTTATCAGATCATCTATTTTAAACGGTTTAATTTTAGCGTAGACCGCTTTTCGATCAGCCTGTGAAGAATATTCGACGAACATTTCGTCCTGACCATTCACGAAACAGCTGTCGATGTATTTTTCAGATTTTTTTATATCTTCGGATAATTCAATTTTCAAAATGTCCTCTCCTGCAACCGAAGTGTTTTTGATGAAAGGGGATTCAGTATCAGTCAGTCCTAGCGTAATCTTGAGATCAATGCTGTCTCTTTCTGACAGATCAATTAAATCATGCGAAAATCCGATCATTTCCAGCCCGGGTTGAGGCTTTTGATCATTATTGATATCATTAAAGGCTAAAAGTCTATACCTGCCTGATCCTATATTCTTAAGCTCAAATCCGAGAACTTCCGATAATCCTGAGCTGTATTCCGGTTCGTCCTTAGTTACATCTATTGTGTCATTACCGGCGGCATAAAGATTAATCTTCACTTTAGCGTAGTTTACAGTCTCAATATTATTTCTTGAAATTGCTCCGTTCAACCTTCCGGAAATGAATTTTCTGTCTAAGCTGCTGCCTGTAGAAAAAGAAAGCGAATATGAGCCGGAAAGCATATTTCCCTGTGTATCTTTCAAAGAGGGATTTACAGTTATTACCACAGTCTGATCCTCTCCAATATCTCTGAATTTTATCTCGCAGCTTTTATCATACCAGTATATTTTTGCTTTTTTCGAAGCTGACCTTGGAGATATCACAACGGAATTCTTCGCTGAATTTACATCGATGAACTCTGAAAACTTTATTTCAACCGAAGAATTCTTATCCATGTTCAGCGACCCGTTCTGGATACTGGCAGATTCTATCGTGGGTCTGACTTTATCATTCGGCCCACCTTCCGGCCCCCTTTTGTAATCAGTCGCGCATGATATCAGCAGGATGAACATAAAAGCAGCTATGAATATTTTTATTCTCAACACTTCTCTCCTATTCTACCAGAAGACTCAGATCCAGCGCTTTTACGCTGTGCGTGAGCGATCCTGATGAAATGTAATCCACGCCGGTCTCGGCAAGTTTCCTGACTGTATCTAACGTGACATTCCCCGATACTTCAAGCTTCTTTTTTCCTTTATTCAAACTCACGCATTTTTTGATCTCATCAGTTTTCATATTATCAAGCATGATCCAGTCAACTTCAAGCGCAAGCGCTTCTTTAAATTCAGTAATATTTTTAATCTCTACTTCGATCTTGGCTTTCAATTTATTATCTTTTTTGAATTTTAAAGCTTTTTCAATAGCTTTGGTCACGCTTCCCGCCGCAGATATATGATTATCTTTGATCAAAAACATATCAAAAAGTCCCATCCTGTGATTTTTTGCCCCTCCGGTTTTGACCGCATATTTATCGAGAATCCTGAATCCCGGTAAGGTCTTTCTGGTATCGAGAATTGTTGCGTTCGTGCCTGACACAGCACTCACGAACTGATCCGCCGCAGTTGATATGCCTGACATTCTCTGTATGAAATTAAGAGCAGTTCTTTCGGCTTTTAATATCGAATTCAGCCTTCCCTTAATTACGGCTACTACATCTCCCTTTTCCAGCCTATTACCGTCTTTAAAAAATGTTTCTATCTTAAGGTCTTTATCCACATAAAAAAATGTATCTTCAAACACTTCAAGCCCGCATAGGATACCATTCGATTTAGCTTTTAATACAGCTTTCCCCTTCTGCTTTTCCGGAATGATCGAATCTGTTGTTATGTCGCCATTTTTCCCAAGATCTTCTTTTAAAGCTTTTTTGATCAGAGGAACATAGATCATTTTCATAATTTACTCCGTAAATTTATACTCTACAGACAATCAAAGGCACAAATAACTCGTCTGCGCTCAGTCCTCCGTGATCCGCCGTGTGATATTTCACTTTTTCGTTCGGAAGGAAATCCTTTATTACATAATTTTCTTTGCATATAAGGACAAAATCTCCTGTTCTGCTTTCGAGATCCGCATTAGGTTCGAACAAACCGTAATAATTTCCCTTTATAAGCTGTTCTCTTGAAAAGACTCTTACAGCGTGGCCGATCTTTTCCTCAACTATTTTTCTGAATTCTTTTTTATAAGCTTTTTTCACATAGCAGTAAGCCGCCCTTGGTTCTCCGCAAAGCGGAAATTCAAGCATTTTGTTTATTTCAGGCAGGTCGTTCATGCTTAATCTCTTATCTTCGTCGCCGTCGATCAGACCGTGATCAGCTGTAATTATCACTATCGAATTAGTTCCAAAAATTTCCTGAACGAATTTTTCTGTCTGCTTTGAAATAGCACTGAAAAGTTTTGCAAGATCTTTCGAATCAGTCCCGGTTTTATGCAGGACAGCATCGAAATCCGGCAGGTATCCGTAAATGTAATTTTTTCCCTTTTTGTTCGATATGACCGCTTCAGCTGTCTTTCTGTAAAAATCCTCAAGGCCTTTGTATCCGATCTTATTGGAATCTGCCAGAAGGTAGCTTGTATAAACCGAATCTTTTATCGAATCGGGTAGAACAACTTTCAGGTCTTTTATCTGCTTAGACAGCCTGTAGTCAATAAAAATATCCTCGGGCTTTATTCCCCTGTTGATAAGAGGTTCTTCATTTCTTCTGTCATTAAAAAGCAGAATTGTAGAAGGAATGTCGTGTTTTCCATGCTTCAGCCTGACGAACCATCCGGTCACCCCATGTTCTTTAGGCGCTAATCCTGTCGCGAAACTTGTTATACATGCCGAAGTGGTGGAAGGAAAGACTGAAGTAATTTTTCCGACAGTATGGTCTTTTAAAAAATTCTTTCTTCTACTCATCAGATAATTATACCCGAGTCCGTCTATCACAATGTTAATTATATTTTTATAACCTTTAAGCTCTTCACTCGGAAGCAGAATTAGTTCGCTGTAATCAGATTTCAGCCCGAAACATTTCGTTATAGAGCTCATCAGGTTCACGATGCTGCCGCCTTCGTAATTAGGTTTGTAAAACATGCGGGTCCGCCTTATATTACTTTAACTATTAATATTATGATTTTATATTGAAATTATCAAGAAAATTATTAAAAGTTTTTGAATTAAAAGCTGTTTTTATTTCTTATATTTCCTCCTGTGGAAAAACATTCAAAATATTACTATTCCGATATACTTTCTTTCATGAAGGTGAAATACGGCAAAAAACTTGGGAAGATCGGGCTGACTCTGCATACGCCCTGCCCGAATGACCCGCCATGCATTTTCTGTAATAAGGATTCGTTCATCCCTCAGACGATCAAAGGGGCGGTGACGGTAAAGGAGCAGATGGAGCAGGGGTTTCCTTATGTGAAGCGGAAATATCCGACAGATTCTTTCATAGCTTATTTTCAGGATAATACTTCAACTTACGGCGAGATCAATTATCTTAGCGAATCATTTGAGACAGCGCTAAGCTATCCTGAAATAAAAATTCTGGCTCTTTCAACAAGACCCGACAGCATTTATCCCGAACTTCTTGATATGCTGAAAACGGTCGCAAAAGACAAAGAGGTCTGGCTTGAACTCGGATTGCAGTCCGTGCATGATGAAACTTTGAAAACTATAAACCGCGGTCATCTTTATGCCTCTTTCATGAAAGCGTTTAAAATGATCCGTGAAAACACAGATTTTCTTATCGGAGTACATCTGATAATCGGACTGCCCGGCGAGACTGACGAAATGATCTATGATACATTTCGTGAAATAAATCGAATCAAGCCTGACTATGTTAAGATTCATCATCTTCAGGTTGTTAAGCGAACTGAGCTTGAAAGAATGTATGCTGACGGTAAATATACTCCGCTGACGGCTGACAAATATATCGAATTATTCTCAAATGCGGTATCGTATCTTGACCGGTCTATCGTAATACAAAGGATAATTTCACGAGCTCATTCAGATCAGCTTATTGCGCCGAAATGGGGGTTTATCAACGAAGAATTTAAGCATAAATTATTTGAGTATATGGATAAGCAGGGAATTTATCAGTCTAAAAATGTTATTTCTTAATTTCAGTAATTTTCTGCTTTGAAACTTCATCAAATCCCCATGTAACAAGTGAATTGATATACTTATTCCTGCCGCTGCGTGATGTTTTGGAACCCAAGACTACGGCAACCATTCTGATGCCGTCCTTTTTTGCTGTAGCTACTATGCAGAAACCGGCCTTCCAGTAAAATCCGGTCTTAAGTCCGTCAAAATACTTATAGTCTCTAATAAGCTTGCTTGTATTCCTGAGCTGGAACATGTTCTTGCCTGTCCTGATCGTATCCATCCATGTAGAACTGTACTTCATGACGACAGGAAATTTGATCAGCTCTTCGGCGAGCACAGCCAGATCATAACATGACGACATATTCCCCTGCATACCTTTTTTTCTGTCTTTTCTTGAAGGCGGAAGTCCGTGAATATAATTAAATTCTGACTGAGTAAGTTTAAGCTCTTTCGCTCTTTTGTTCATCCTATCGACAAAGAGGTCAACTTTTCCCGGACCGCTGACTTTTTCGGCAAGTGCGAACATAGCATCATTTGCTGATTTCATGATAGCGGATTTAAGCAGATCTTCGACGGACATCTTTTCATTCTCGCTCAAAAATATCTGTGTGCCGCCCATCTTCGATGCCGCTCTTGAAGCTGTTACAATATCTTTCAGACTGAATTTCTTATCGCGGATAGCTTCAACGACCAATAAAATAGACATCATCTTTGTAAGAGATGCTATTTCAAGTTTATCATAAGCGTTCTTTTCGTAAAGGATTTGCCCGTTCGTAAGGTCAACGAGAATGACAGCTTTATAATCTTTGTATTTTGAAGTGAAGTTCTTTGTAAAATCCGTTTTCTTTGTGTATCTGAGTTCTGCGGATAAAGCTCCGAAAAAAAATATTATTAATAAAGCTACGACCGATCTTTTCATCTGTCTCTTTTCTTAAACATAAACTGTCTCGTCTTTATATCCCGAACCTTCAAAACCCCTTTTTCTTAAAAGACAGCTGTCGCAATGCCCGCAAGCTTTTCCGTCAACAGGGTCATAACATGATATCGTCTTTGAATAATCTATTCCGAGTTTTTTTCCGATAATGATTATTTCTGATTTTGTGAGAAACATCAGAGGCGTTTCAATTATGATTTTCATTTTTTTTTCAACAACTTCTTTCAGCGCAAGATTAGCCATTTTTTCGTATGCGGAAATAAACTCCGGCCTGCAGTCGGGATATCCTGAATAATCAATGCTGTTTACCCCGATGAAAATATGTTCTGCTTTTATAGTCTCCACATAAGCAAGGGCATAACTCAGAAAAACGGTATTTCTTGCCGGCACATAAGTAAGAGGTATTTCTTTTTCGGAATAGCTGCCTTTTTTGACTTCGATATTTTTATCGGTCAGAGCTGAATTTAAGAAAAATTTTCTGTCAAGCTTAACGATCCTGTGTTCTTCTGCCTTGAATTTTCTGGCATTGAATCTTGCATACTTTAGCTCGCATGCATGTTTCTGCCCGTAATCGAAAGAAAGCGCATGTATCTCAAATCCTTGATTTTTAGCTATTGCCAAACAGGTCGTCGAATCAAGACCTCCCGATAGAAGAACAACCGCTTTTTTCAGTACCGCCTCCCGAAATTTACATTCAGGATAAAGTTATATATATAACCTGTTAAAATCAAGTCTAATCAGTAACGATTATTTCCTTGAAATCGAGAAATAATTATTCGGTTCTCTATTTATCATTTTATTCATTTCTAGAAGAAACAGCTTTCCCATAAGAGTCCCTGTATCAACACCGGTTTCTTCGCTTATTTCGTCAATGTTCATTTTTTTCTCCATAAGAAGGTTATAAATTTTCTCTTCAGTTTCATCAGAAAAAGAAAATTTTTGTGCTTCATCAATTCTCTTAAATTCAACAGATAAAAGATTTCTTATCCTGTCCGGAAACTCATCGGTCACATCTTCCGCGCAGGTGATCAGCTTTGCCTGCCCTGTTTTGATCAGGTTATTACCGCCTTCATATTTGGGGTTAAATATCTCATTCGGCACAGCAAATACTTCTTTGCCCTGTTCAAGAGCAAAATTAGCCGTGATTAGAGACCCTGAATCGCTTTTGGCTTCTCCTATAACAACACCCAGACTTATACCGCTGATAATTCTGTTTCTGGCAGGAAATGTATATTTTGCGGGTTCAGTTCCTATTAAAAACGGTGAATAAACCGCCCCTCCGCCTTCGATTATTTTTCTTCTGGTTGAACGGCTGCTGACACTTACATCCTGATCTATACCTGAACCAAGCACTGAAACAGTTCTTTTATTAACTTCAAGAGCCCCCATGTGAGCTACAGTATCTGCTCCCATTGCAAGCCCGCTTACTATCACAAATCCTGTAAGGGCTAGCTCTCTGGAAAGCTTTTTTACAGTGTAAATACCTGATCTCGATAGCGATCTTGATCCGACAACAGCTATAGATACATCGTCAGATGCAGATAATGTTCCTTCGTAAAACAGATACGGGGGAGGATCATAAATGTTTTTCAGATTTGAAGGGTAATCTTTATCCAGAACCGTTATCAGTTTTACTTTGTTGTCAAAAGAAATCAGCTTTTCAACCTGAATGTTAAAAATATCGTCTGAAAATACAGCTGACCGTAAATTTGCTATCCCGTTTCGCGATACCCCCATAATGCACAATTCTTCATCGCTTATCTGACGGCTCAATTCGGCAGTATAGTATTTTTCCAGCAATTTAATTTTTGAAAACGAAGTTACATGTTTTATCCTTTCCAGCCTTAATAATTCTTTAAAATTTTCGTACACCTGTTATCCTCCTTTTATTTTAAGGAGAAAATAAACAACGCTGAGTGTCATCTAGTGACCCTCAACTATTTTTTTTATATTTTTAAGCTTTTATTTTTCCCAGATTTCAAGAGGTTTTTCTATTTCTTTGAGTTTTTCAGCTATTAAAAGTTTAAGCTCTTCGAGACCTTCAAGCGTGAAGGAAGATATCTCATGGTCAAAAAATTTGCCTCTGTATTTCTTTTCGAGAAGATCCTTTTTGGAAAGAATTTTTATAAAAGGCTTTTCTCTCATAGCATCGCTATAAGTAAAAAGTTCATTTTGCAGAACTTTAAAGTCCTTCTTGTAATCTTCTGAATTTGAGTTTATCAGATATATCAATATTTTAGTTCTTTCAATATGCCTTAAGAACCTTAAACCCAGGCCCTTACCCTCACTGGCCCCTTTGATCAGCCCCGGAATGTCAGCCATTACAAAACTCCTGTAATTTCCGTACTTAACAATCCCAAGATTCGGAAATAAAGTGGTAAACGGATAGTCCGCAATCTTCGGTCTGGCATTAGACATGACGGACAGAAGAGTGGATTTTCCCGCATTCGGATATCCGACAAGTCCAACATCGGCTATTACTTTCAATTCCAGATTGAGCTGTCTTTCAATTCCCGCAATACCCGGTTGTGCATACATGGGAGCCTGCCGCGTCGAAGTTTTAAAATGCGCATTCCCCCATCCGCCTTTTCCGCCTTCAAGCAGTTTGTATTCCTTCTTATCGTCTGCGATGTCAAGGTAAATTTCGTTTGTTATTTTATCGGATATAACGGTTCCCAAGGGCACTTTGATGATTACCGATCTTCCATTTCTACCGCTCATATCGTTCATACCACCGTTCTGACCGTTTTCCGCTATGAACTTTCTGTTAAGAGTGAAATCAAGAAGCGTGTTCATATTTCTGTCGCCAACAAAAATAATGTCCCCGCCCCTTCCGCCGTCCCCGCCGTTGGGAGTTCCTTTCGGAATAAACTTTTCTCTTCGAAAAGCCACTTTGCCGTGACCGCCGTCACCTGAACTGACTGTTATATTTACATAATCTACAAACATTATGATCCTGAATAATTTGACTTTAAATATAAAAAACTAAACCGTGAATAGCAAAGCAAATCGCCTGATGCAAATAATTGCTTTTTTCCCTTGAATATAAGACGATTATTCCTTAAATTACACCCTGTTCAAATTCGGGGTGTAGCGCAGTCCGGTTAGCGCGTTACGTTCGGGACGTAAAAGTCGGAAGTTCAAATCTTCTCACCCCGACACAGATTGACATAATCTATTGATCCTTGATCGTATTCAGTGTTCGGGATGTAGCGCAGCCCGGTTAGCGTATTTGTCTGGGGGGCAAAGGGTCGCGAGTTCAAATCTCGCCATCCCGACATGAATTTTTTAACTTTTAAATTTAAAATTTATTAATAGATGGAGAATTATCATGAAAATATCTTTCATAAAATTCTTTTTGGCATCAGTTTTTATTTTCGTTCTTTCATGCGCATCAGTAAAACATGAACCTGACGCAAACACAAGAACACTGGTAGCTACCGTAGTTGCGCAAAACGGAGTTCTCGTAGGTGAATTTGATGATGGCTCGAAAATAATAGATCAGAACATCAATGATGAAATTATTACCTGGGAAGGATTTAATCTTACTTTGAGAACTGAAGACAGTAAAGTGTATCAATACATTTCCAAAGAATTATTTTATGAAGGAGACAGAGTCCTCATCAGAGTTCAGGACGGAAAAGTTGTTTCCGTCAAATTCAGTCCGTAAAGATCATACTCATCCGCTTCGGTAATTTTCACCATATAAAATTGTCCAGCCTTCAGATCTCCTTTAACCATTACCTCGTTATCAACATCCGGCGCGTCCCCGTAAGTTCTGCCTACTGAATAACCGTTTTCCTTTCTGTCGATAAGCACTTTTAATTTTTTCCCTATTAGAGCGGTGTTTTTTTCTAATGAAATATCCTGCTGCTGCTTCATTATGCTTTCCGATCTTTTTTTTGCTGTTCCCAAGTTTATCTGGCCAGGCATTGAATAAGCAGGAGTTCCCTCTTCCCTTGAATATGGAAAAACACCAAGCCTGTCAAATCTGAGATCATTCAGATGTTTTTTCATGCTGCTGAATAACTTGGGTGTTTCGCCCGGGAAACCTGTAATTATTGAAGTTCTGATAATTATATCCGGAATTATTTCTCTCATAAGTTTTACTTTTTGGGAAATTTTCTCTGTTGTATCTCCCCTGCCCATCATTTTTAGTATTTCAGTTTCTGTGTGCTGAACTGGAAAGTCAATATAGTTGCATATGTTGTCAGAAGTAGCTATAGTTTCGACGAATTCCCTTGTAACAAGAGGCGGGTGTGTATATAAAAGTCTTACCCATCTGTCTTTTCCGCAGAGTGCTGACAATTCTTTAAGAAGATCGTTGATCTTATTGCTCTTATAATTATCAGTTCCGTATGATGATATTTCCTGGCCGACAAGAATGATCTCGTTCACATTCCCGTTTATCAGAAATTCAGCTTCTTTAAGAATCGAATCTATGCTTCTTGACTTATACTTTCCCCGAATTCCGGGAATTGCGCAATATGAACATTTGTGATTGCATCCGTCTGATATCTTTATATACCCGGTGTGCTCGGATTCAAGCGCTATACGCTCGCAGAATCTGTTCGCAGATACATTTCTGTTTATACCAAGTTCTCTTATCATTCCTTTTATGTCGCCAAGCTTAAAAAATCCGTCAGCTTCCGGAAATTCTTTTTTCAGTTCTTTAAAATACCTCTGGATCAGACAGCCTGTAAATAGAACTTTTTTGAAATTCCCTTTTTTCTTTTCTTCGATCGTTTCGATAACTGCTTCAATAGATTGTTTCTTGGCATCACCGATGAATCCGCAGGTGTTTACTATTACAGCTTCACCTGATGTAAAATCCGGAGAAATCTGATAATTTTTCGCCAGCTGACCCGAGAGTACTTCGCTGTCAACAAGGTTCTTATCGCAGCCCAGTGTTATTATCTTTATTTTTTTCATCATATCAAAAAGGCGCATTTCTGCGCCTTTACCTATTTTATAAAATATGTCTTGAGCGGCGGAAATCCGTTGAATTCTATTGCGCTATAGCTTGATGTATAAGCTCCGGTAGTTAGCCAGTAGAGCCTGTCTCCTATAGCCAGGTTCAGCGGGAATTTGTAAGTTGTATTTTCGTACATTATATCCTGACTGTCGCAGGTGGGTCCTGCAAGAATGACTTCTTCGGTTTCGCCTTTTTTCTCGCAGTAAACAGGATATTTTATAGATTCGTCAAGGGTTTCAATTAGACCGCTGAATTTTCCTACATCTGTATAGACCCATCTGACAAGCGCAGTTCTTGCCTTTCTTGAAATTAGAACGACCTCGCTTACAAGAACACCCGACTCGCCCACCATAGATCTTCCGGGTTCAAGGATTATCTCCGGAAGAGTATCGCCGAAATCTTCGTGAAGGTATCTTGTGATCTCGCGTGCGTAGATATCAATACTGTTGGTCTTAGCTCTGTAATTGGCAGGAAAACCACCTCCCATATTGATCATTTTAAGATTTATATTTTCATGTTCAGAAAGCCAGTCGAATATATATTTAACTTTTGATATCGCGGAGTCCCATGCGCCGATATCGTGCTGCTGAGATCCGACATGGAATGATATTCCGTACGGCTCGAGACCCAGTTTGCTTGCAAGGATGACCAGATCGATTATCATATCGGGATGACAGCCGAATTTTCTGCTCAATGGCCAGTCCGCCGTATCTGAACTTTCTGTTAAGATTCTAAAAAAAACTCTGGAACCCGGAGCAACTACAGCAATATTTCTCAGATCGCTTTCGCTGTCTGTTGCGAACATTCTGATGCCTTTATTGTATGCATATTTAACATGATCGGCTTTTTTTATCGTATTTCCGTAGCTGACTTTCGCGGGATCAACTCCTAATCCAAGCACCTTGTCCAATTCATAAATCGAAGCTATATCAAAATTTGATCCAAGTTCTTTAAGCAGTGCAATTACCTCGTCGCCCGGATTAGCTTTGACTGCATAATATTGTTTAGCAAAAGGGAAATTTTTTTGAAGTAAAGTATATTTCTTTTTAATTTTATCCAGATCTACTACAAGAAAAGGTGTCTCGTGTTTATCGGCAAAATTTTTTATTTTCTGCCACTCTTTCGCATTCAAATAATCCTCTAACATCCTACCTCCATTTTTTGCATAATAATAATACGAAATCTTAATTCGCACAACAGTTTTTTCGACTTTTTTTTATCAGAAAACTCTGGATTTTTATCCGCTAAAAAATTAACATACATCCCTGATTTAAAAAGGAATAGGAAATGGCGGATAAATTAATCATTAAAATAAAACAGCACGAAGCGTTTATTTTCGATATGGACGGCCTTTTGCTTGATACCGAGAAAATATGTTGGGAATGCTTCAGAAAAGCATGTTCTGAGTTCAGCTACGAACCTGAATTCGAAATTTATAAAAAATGTATCGGGCGAAAACCTGAGGAAGGAAATTTAATTTTAAAACAGGGTTTCGATCCTTTTATTCCATTCAATGATGCTCACATTAAATGGAATGAATTTTACCTTAATTATATCGATCATGAAACAATACCTTTAAAGCCCGGGGTTTATTCAGTTTTAAATTTTCTGCACCGGAACAACGCTAAGCTTGCCGTAGCTACTTCTACCGAAAAATATTTAGCTTTGAAAAAACTTACTCGGACAGGCATAATCGATTTTTTTGATCTGGTAGTTACCGGCGATCAGGTAAAACATTCAAAACCTGATCCGGAGATTTATCTTATGGCTGCTGAACAGCTTGGTGTGCAACCGGAAAACTGCCTGGCATTTGAAGATTCTGACAGCGGCGTCAGATCAGCATATTCCGCAGGAATCAAGGTAATTCAGATAATCGACTTAATCGAACCGTCGGATGAAGTCAGAAAATTAAACCATAAAATTATAAACTCTTTCGATGAAACATCATTCGAATAAAAAAAGCGGGATCAACCCGCTTTAATTTATTTCTTTTTGTGCCTGTTTTTTCTAAGTCTTTTCTTTCTTTTGTGAGTGTTGATCTTGTGTAACTTTCTTTTTTTACCGCTTGGCATGAATGCCTCCTTTTAGTTTATTTCTTAATGTTCTTGTTTACTTTATCTTTTAAGCTTTTAACAGCTCTAAAAACTGGAACTCTTTTCTCCGGGATCTCGAGCTTTTCTCTTCCCTTAGGTTTATAAGCTATCCTTGCTGCTCTTTCTGCAACTTTGAAAGTACCAAAACCTCTCAGTTCGATAACATAATCCTCTTTAAGGCTGTCCTTTATCACTTCGATCATGTTGTTTATAACGCTTCCGGTCTCCTTATAGGATAGCCCGGTGATCTCGTGAACTTTTTTGATAATCTCAAATTTCGTCAGTTTTTTTACTTCTTTTTTTTCCACTTTCTTCTCCTTATTTACGGTTATAGATAAATTACAAGATTCTGACCGGCAAGTATCTTATTGTTTTTCCCGATTTTATTCCATGCTTTCAACTTGGTAAGCTTAATTTTATGTTTTTTTGATATCATTGAAAGGTTATCACCGCTTTTTACTTTATAAATTATTTTCTTTTTTCCATCTTTGTAGTACTCTTCCCCGTCATTGTATGTCAGGTATTTTTTATTAAAATCGTTAAACCATTTTTCTTTCATAGGTACTTCAATGACTTTTATGAACTGGCCGGGAGTTAAGTTGTGTCTTGTAATCGAATTTAGATCTATAATAGACTCGGGATTGACTTTAAACGTTTCAGCGATCTTTTCTAACGTATCACCTTTTTTTACCTTATATGAGACCACAGAATATTTTTCTTTATGAGAAAATTTGGAAAACTTATTTCTGAATTTTATTTTAGAGTGTGCAGGAATTATCACTGAGTAATTCTCTGCATAGGGCGGAAGGCACCACTGCCTCAAATGAGGATTAAGCCTTTTTAATTCTTCATAATCTATGTCGGCCGATTGCGCTATTACATTAAGATTAACGCAACTGTCCAGCATTACAGTATCATGTCTGAAAAGTTCCTTTTCAACCGTAAATCCATATTTTTCCGGGTTTTTACCAATACTGATAAGCGCTTTTACTCTCGGAACATAATCCTTTGTCTCTTTAGGAAGCGAATATAATGACCAGAAATCGTTCGTCTTGTGCTTCTTTATAATTCTCTGAACTCTGACATCTCCGCAGTTGTACCCAGCCAGAACAAGATCCCAATCGTTGAGTTTGTTGAACAGATATATATAATATTGAGCTGCAGCTATAGTCGATTTAATTACATTCTTTCTTTCATCTTCCCACCAGTTGGAGTTTAGTCCGAATACCCTCCCTGTAGAAGGAATGAACTGCCAGAGTCCTATCGCTTTTGCGAACGAATGTGCAAGCGGGGAAAACCCTGATTCAGCCAGAGGTATATAGGCAAGCTCTTCAGGCAGATTAAAATGTTTGAATATCTTCTTCACATCGTCAATGTATTCTGAAGATCTGTCGAGGTATAATTGAGCTGATTCTCTTCTTTTATTAGTATAGAGATCTATCCACTTATTAACCTTCTTTATTCCCGTATGATGCGGGAAAGGCGTGTATTCATTACGTGCGGAATCTTTTTTTATAAGATTGAAATCTTTTTTGTCAAAACAAGACAATTTATCTTCAGTATCGAATGTTAAATTAAGATCTACAACTATCTTCTCAAAGTTTGAATAATGGTTTGTAATTTCTTCTTTTAGAGAATCGAATTCAGCCGTAGTGGTTTCGCCTGTTTCGGATTCGATTGAATCTATATATTCAAAAATGCTGTCGTAAAAGTACAGGGCTGTATCATATTTATTTTCGCGAACAAGCTTATTAGCATGAAAGCACATTGACTGAAGATGTTCATAATCGACTTTTTTTATTTCTCCGGTAATCAAAAGTGAATTTGAAATTAAAAACAGGATAACGAAAATATTTTTCATAAAAATGTACATCCCGCTAAATTGCCTCCTCGATCTCCTTTAATTTCGACTGCATAAGCTCCATAATTTCTTTAAGTCTTTCTTCGGAAGACGCTTCATACCTCTGAACAAGGGCAGGCTGTGTATTGGATGCTCTTATAAGCCCGAATCCATCGTCGAAAATAATTCTTACGCCGTCAACATCAACAACTTTATATCCCGCTTTTTTAAAATATTCAGTTACTCTTTTAACTATCTCGAACTTTTTATTATCATCGCTGTCGAGTCTGATTTCCGGCGTCATAATAGTTTTCGGAATGTCTGATAAGAGACCGGACATAGTGATATCTGATCTTGAAAGTATCTCAAGAAGCCTTAATGACGCATAAAGAGCATCATCGTGTCCGAAAAATCTGTCTTTGAAGAATATATGTCCGCTAACTTCTCCTCCGAGTTCGGCTCCGGTTTCCTTCATTTTAGCTTTTATAAGTGAATGCCCTGCTTTCCACATAATTCCTTTTCCGCCGAGTTTTTCAATTCCGTCGTACAAAGTTTGGGAACATTTAACTTCACCGACAATAACTGAACCGGGTTTTCTCGAAAGAATTTCTTTTGAAAATATCATCATCAGGTGATCGCCGAACAGCATATCTCCTTTTTCGGTAACTATTCCGATCCTGTCCGCATCACCGTCATAACCGATACCAAGATCAGCTTTAGATCTTTTAACTTCGTTTATCAGGTCAGTCATATATTTCGGCACTGTCGGATCCGGATGATGGTTGGGAAATCTTCCATCGGGATCAGTGTAAAGCTCTATTACTTCGTGTCCGAAATATCTGAATATTTCTGAAGCTATCTGCCCGCCTGTTCCGTTACCCCCGTCAACCACAATTTTGAGCTTTCTTGATCCCATAGTTATGTTCTTTTTCATGTAATCCAGATATTCATCCCTAACGGACATGTGCTTTAGAGTTCCCGCAGACACATCTTCCGGTCTGCTTATAAGTTCATTATTTAAAATAATGTTCTTCAGGTCCTGGATCTTATCGCCATACAATGCCGTCTTTTTTGTCAGCATTTTAAATCCGTTCATGTCTGCCGGATTGTGGGATCCCGTTATCATAACAGCTGAATCTGCATTCAAATTGATTTGGGCGAAATAAAGAATCGGCGATGTGCACTGCCCTATGCTTATGACATCGATGCCGCAGTCTCTTAAAGAGTTTGTGAACGTTGAAAAAAGATAATCCGCTGACAACCTGGCATCGTAACCTATCACACAGTTTTTGAAACCTTCTTTGATAAGATAAGTCGAGAAAGCTTTTCCGATCTTTACGACCGTATCGGCCGTGAAGTCAGTCTCTACAACGCCTCTTATGTCATATTCTCTAAAAATGTTCTCATTCATTTTAAACTCCCTTTATGTTTAAAATTATCTTGCTGCCTGAACAAGACCTATTTTTCTGTAAACTTTACCAAGCATCTTCCACGCTTTTTTTTGTGCGCTTTCCGCACCGGATTTTAACACTGATTCAAGATAATCTTTATTTTTCATCAGATCATCATGTTTTAATTTTATTGGGCTTAGCTTTTCGACCACGATATCTGCAAGATCTTTTTTAAAATCACCGTATCCTCTACTTTTATATTTCAATTCAATGTCTGCGATACTCAATTCGGTCAGGTTTGAGTATATTGTAAGGAGATTTCTGATCCCTGCTTTTTCTTCATCCTCGGAGAATTTGATCTCTGATCCCGAGTCTGTCACCGCACTTTTTATTTTCTTTGCTATGACTGAAGGTTCATCTATCAGAGCTAATCTTCCCGACTCCCCGGAATCGCTTTTACTCATTTTCGCAAGCGGGTTCTGAAGATCCATTATCCTTGCGCCTGATTTTGGAATTATCGGTTCCGGTATAGTGAAAGTATCTGAATATCTGTAATTAAACTTCATAGCGATATCCCTGGTAAGCTCAACATGCTGTTTCTGGTCTTCCCCGACAGGTACGAAGTCCGCATTATAAAGCAGAATATCAGAGGCCATCAGTATCGGATATGTATATAAACCGGCATTAATATTCGCCCCCGGTTTTGAGGACTTATCTTTGAATTGCGTCATTCTGTTCAGGTCGCCAAGACCGGTAAGACAGCCGAGGATCCACGTAAGTTCCGTATGCCCGGTAACATGCGACTGAATAAAAAGATTGTTCTTTTCCGGATCCAGTCCGACGGATATATACTGGGCTATAACAGAAAGTGTTTTATGCCTTAATTCTTTTGGATCCTGCGGAACAGTAAGCGCATGAAGATCAACGACCATATAAAGCGTTTCGTAATCGTTCTGAAGCCTGACAAAATTCTTCATCGCTCCTATATAGTTTCCGATCGTAAGCTGGCCTGTCGGCTGTATTCCGCTTAAAATAGTTTTTTGTATAACCTGTTCATCCATTTGATCCCGTTCCATGATTTAATTCATAATAATCTTATCCGAATAAAAGACAGGTCCGTCCTTACATACAAGATAATAACCCTCTTCATTCTTTTTTTTCACAGCGCAGCCCTGACATACGCCCATGCCGCATGCCATCGGAGTTTCGAGAGAAACCTGGCAGACAGTGTTCCGTTTTCCGACAGATACACAAACCGCTTTCATCATCGGATCGGGACCGACGACAAAAATATCATAATCCGACATGCTGTTCAGATTTTTGTTTTTTATCTCTGATTCAAGCAAATCTACAACATTTCCCTCAAACCCCATTGATCCGTCGTCTGTGCAGATCAAAAGTTTTATGTTCTGGTCGATAAAATAGTCAGTGTCAAAAAAGCCTGATTTGTTTCTGTTTCCCCAGATGAGTGTCGTTCGGCAGTCGGTAGTCGAAAAATACTGTACCAGCCTTTTGACAGGCGCAATTCCTATACCTCCTGCAATTAGAAGCTTCTGTTTCTTCTCTGATTTAAGATCGAAGCCGTTTCCAAGCGGACCGAGTATATTTAAACATTTTTCTTCTTTTAGTACTTTTTTCAAAAGCTCCGTACCTCTGCCGACTACATCAAAGATAAATTCAAATCTGTCTTTTTTTACATTCGATATCGCAAAAGGTCTTCTCAGAACCGGAATACAGCCTGCTCCTCGGTTATTGACCTGAACAGTCACGAACTGGCCCGGCAACGAGGTCGTGGCAATTAATTCAGATCTGACGACACACGAAATAATGTTATTGGAACCTTCTTTTACGCTGATTATCTCAACGCGTTCTTCACTGTATTTTACGCCTGTCATTTATCCTTCCCCGTGGCGTGATCCTTTTTTAAATATCTGTCAATATTTATTCTGTCCGATAATATATTGCCTTCATCGGACAGATAATAAATTATTCCGCTAAGTTTGTTTTTTTCGATAAAATACCTACCATTCTCCCTGCCCATTACAAAAACAGCAGTTGCAAAAGCATCGCTCAAATATGATTTTTCTGATATTATAGAAACGCTTACAATATCAGATATTCCGTAACCTGTAACAGGACTTATGATGTGGCAGTATCTGACACCGTCATCGATAATATACTTTTCATAATCTCCCGATGTAGAAATTGCCGCATCGGCAACATATAATGTATCGATTGTAGCATCTTTGATTCTGGGATGTCTTATGCCCACGGTTTTAGGAATTTTGGATTTGACAAGAATGTCCCCTCCAACAGCAACAATGAAATTTTTGATCCCTTTTGAAGTCAGATATTCTCCCGTAGAATCTGCCGCGTATCCTTTTGCTATCCCTCCCAGGCCGATCTTGCATCTGTTATCAGTTACCAGCACAGAATCTGCAAAAAACCTGTAAAGATCGAGATTTGAGGTTTTTAAAACTTCTGCAAGTACGCTGCTGTCAGGTTTTGATGGTGACGAAACCGTATTGAAACCCCAGAGTTCCACAACCGGTTGTATAGCAATGTCGAAATATTTATCAGTGTATTTGTGGATATTTCTAGATATTCCGATTATTTTTCTCAGGGAAGAAGGTATCTGTTTTTTTGCCATGGCATTATTGTTGAACCTGCTGATCGTCGAATTAGGCTCGTAAACATTCATTTCACTGTTAAAATATCTGAAAATATCTTCAGCGTCATTAAGAATTTTTGTAACATTCCCGGTCTCAGACTCGGGAACATCAAATACAGTTATTTTTATATCGGTAGAGAATTCTATGAATGAAACAGAGACCTTCTGTTTCTCTTTTTTGCTGCAGGATACAAGAAAAGCTACAAGTATCGCATATTTTAATACATGCCCGATTTTCATGGCCTAAAAGTATAATTTTAAAATGATAAATGCAAGTGAAAATATAGAATAAAACTAATTGAGTTTACCGCTTATTTCACTTTTTTGTATAACTTATCGATCAGATAGGTAACGAGCACAGAACCGTTTTCGTTTATCCCTATTCTGACAACATCGTCGTTTTTAAAGAGCCATTTGTTGTAGATTGCAACCGAACCGTTTTTTATAGCTGTTAGTTTTATTGAATCGCTTTTGTATGAAGAGGGGAATTTGTTCTTTTCATAACTGGGCTGACCGTATTTAGCGATCATATCCTTACTAACTTTTTCATACATTTTAAAAACTGTAAGATCAGCTTCATTCTTCAGTACGATCTGGCAGGCGTAGAGTTTTTTATCTACAAAACTAAATTGCCACTTCTCAACCTTGTAACCCAAGTAACTCCCGTTATGATATTCAAGAATGCCGTCATCGGTTTCCATCAGTTTTATATCAGAGTTTTTTCTGAGGAGCTCTTTAATCTGGATCCTGGTTGAGCTCCATTTTACCCCGAGCACCGAAGGAAGAGGAGAATTTACTTTCTTAGGCTCAACAACTACTTTTGCGGTTTTCTTCTGACCTTCCAAACATTTCTTTTGCTGTTTCTGCGCATCTACTATTTCAGTCCATGTTGCAGAATAGATGGAATTTAAGTCGTCATATCTGTCTCTGTCAATCGTCGGATCGCACATCTTATCTTTGATCGTATTGAATTCCACCATCAAAGAATCAATCTGTTTCTTATATTTACCACAATCCTGGGTGAATAATGGGATCGAAACCATCAGGACCGTAATAATGATCAACTTGTACATCTCTCTCCTTTTTCTTTAACGTTCAACTTTAGTAATCTGTCGGACACGCATGTTCAACAGAACGGTCAAATGTAATTAATGATTTTAATTTTGTCAATATCGGTTTTTAAAATTTCAATTTAATTAATTCTTGCCTTGCAATGATTGAATTTTATACTTATTTTTCATGAACTTGCAGCACGATCGGAAAACTAATCTGAAAGATGAGGAGACCGGAATGGGTAAAAGATTATCAGTTGTTGATTTACAGAAATACAAAACGAAAAGCAGAAAAATAGCTGCTTTGACAGCCTACAGTTTTTATGAAACGAGGATAATTGATTCTACAGCAGTTGATATGATACTTGTCGGAGATTCGCTGGGAATGGTATTCCAGGGAAAAACAAGTACAATACCAGTCTCTGTTGACCATATGATATATCATACGAAAATAGTTGTGGAATCTTCACAGAATCCGGTTATTGTGGCTGATATGCCGTTCGGAAGTTTTCAAATATCAGTTGAAAAAGCTGTAGAAAATGCTGTTAGGATAATAAAAGAGACCGGATGCAATGCAGTTAAGATCGAAGGTGGTGAAATAGTTGTTCCGGTAATCGAACAACTTGTATCATCAGGCATTCCGGTTTACGGACATCTAGGACTTACACCCCAGTCAATCAACAAGTTCGGCAGCTATAAACTTAGGGCAAAGCACGATGACGAGGCTTTAATTTTGAAAAAAGATGCTCTTCTGCTTGAAAAAGCTGGGGCATGCGGCGTATTTCTTGAAAAAATACCCGCCGAACTTGCAAAAGAAGTTACTTTGTCACTGAATATTCCGACTATCGGCATCGGAGCCGGAGTTCACTGTGACGGTCAGGTTCTTGTTATATCAGATATGCTCGGATACGACTCTGAATTAAATTTCAGATTCGTGAGAAAGTATGCGGATCTGAACACCGTGATAAAAACCGCTGTCGAAAATTATGTTAAAGATGTATGCAGCGGAAACTTTCCGTCCAACGAAGAATCATACTAGAAGGAAATTATGCCTAAAATATTAAAAAACATATCTGATGTAAGAGATTTCACAAGCCTGTATAACCTTGTGAACAGAAGGATAGGGTTCGTGCCGACAATGGGCGCGCTTCACGAAGGTCATCTAGAACTTGGAAAGAAGGCAAGAAAAGAATGTGACTGCCTAATTTATTCCATATTTGTTAACCCTATTCAGTTCGGACCTAAAGAAGACCTCGGGAAGTATCCGAGAGACCTGAAAGGCGATTTTGAAAAACTGGATTCGATAGGAGTAGATGCGGTTTTTGTTCCCGATGATAATATTATGTATCCTGAAGGCTACTCGACTTACATTGATGTCGGAAAGACAGGTGATATTTTATGCGGGAAATCAAGACCCGGGCATTTCAGGGGAGTCGCTACAGTTGTAACAAAACTTTTTAATATTGTAGGTTGCGATCAGGCTTATTTCGGTAAAAAGGATATGCAGCAGCTGATCATACTAAAAAAAATTGTCGCCGATCTGAATATTCCGGTTGAAATAATCGGCGTTGATACCGTTAGAGAAACCGACGGACTTGCCAGGAGCAGCAGGAATGCATATCTGAGCAAAAACGAAAGAGCTTCTGCGACTGTTCTATACAAAGCTCTATCTTACATAAAACAGAATTTCTCTGATTTTAAAACAAAAGAAGAAGCCGTCCAAAAAGCGACTGAAATAATTATGAAAGAGAAAGCGGCTGAGATAGAATACATTGAAATCCGGAATTCAGGCGACCTTTCACAACCAAAGAGCATAAAGAACGGTAAATTGATAATGCTACTAGCTGTAAAGTTCGGTAACACAAGATTGATCGACAATATCACTTTAAATTAATGGAGCATATTTTATAATGAAAAATCTGATAACGCTTATACTCGCTGCCGGGTTAGGAAAGAGAATGAAGTCCGATCTTCCGAAGGTAATTAATAAGATGAACGGAAAGGAATTGGTAAAGTATGTAATCGCCCAGGCAAAAGAAACAGGTTCGAATGAAATATGGCTAATAATCGGGCATAAAGGAGAAATGGTAAAAGAAGCAACAAAAGACATGGATGTAAATTATGTTGTGCAGAATGAACAGCTGGGAACCGGACATGCGGTAATGCAGGCAGAAAAAGTTCTTGAAGGCAAAACAGGTGATGTACTCATACTATGCGGAGATGTTCCGCTTCTCAAACCTGAAACACTAATCAGCTTGAGGAACTATCATGTGACTTCAGATTCTGTCGCAACTGTGCTGACAACGGAGTTTGAAGATCCGTTCGGATACGGCAGGATCATAAAGGACAGGTCAGGAAATCTATTAAGGATCGTCGAGCAGAAAGATGCAGGTGAAGAGGAAAAAAGAATAAAAGAGATCAACTCGGGAGTATATATAATCGACAAAAACGAGCTCTTCAATTCATTAAAACATATTTCTTCAGATAATGCGAGCAAAGAATATTATCTTACAGATGTGATAGGTATTCTCTCGGGACAGAAAAAAAAGGTAGGAACATACCTTGTAAAAGACAACACTGAGATACAGGGTATAAATACTTTAGAACAACTGGCACAGGCGGAAAGTATAATGAATGCGCGAAATTAAACAACCGGAGAATTTCATGAAAAAGCAGTTCTTTTTTGTACTTACCGCAGCAGTGCTTCTATTCTCACAGTTCAGGGGAACTGATCTCCAGCCTGATCCCAGACTAAAGCTGTTGTCAACCTCTCAGGGATCTGTTTTTGATATGTCAAAAATTTCAGTATCGCATTCTTTGTCGATGAGCTATACGAACAGCAGTTCAGGTTCTACTATGATAAACGAATATGTGGCAGGAATAAATTATAAAATATCCGACCCCCTTTCTCTCAAGCTCAACCTGGGTATGTCATACACTCCTTATTCATCAATTGGACCCGTTGAAGATAATACTGCCGATATTTATATAAAATCGGCGACTCTTGATTATAGACCTAATGACTCATTCAGAATGAGAGTTGATTTCAGAAATATTAAACCATCAGATTATATGAACGGCGACCCTTTTAAGCCTTATAATTATTTTAACGACGAAGAGTAAGATTCTTTATGATGCGTATTTCTAAGAAAAAAGCACATACACCGGAACAGAAACCGCAAACAAACCTGCACCTATGGATAATAATCACCCTGCTGTCTGTTCAGACTGTTTTCCTGTTTTATAAAAACATGTATTTTTTTAAAAATATTTTTAAAGATGATCCCAACAAATATTATGAGGATGAGCTTAAGAAAAAAACATTAAATGGAGAAGAAACTTCAGATAACGCCTCAATTGTCAATATGGCAAATGTCCGCATAAGTGTTCTGAACGGATGCGGCTCTTCCGGAATCGCTACGGTCTGGAAAGACAGACTGAGAAAAATGAATTTCGATGTCAGAGAAACCGGAAATACTGATAAAAAATATGTGAAAACTGTTATTCTGAGCAGAATTGAAGATATGCGTTACGCAAAACAGCTGGCCCGTTCGCTTGGAGTGGGCAGCGAAAATGTTGTTATGCAACTGAACAAAGATCTTGTTGACATCGACCTGACCATTATTATAGGCTCTGATCACAAAGAACTCGAAAAGAGAAAATCCGATGGCTGATAAATTCACTGAACTGAGAAAAGATAATCCCGTTTTTATATATGACAGTTTTACAAAAACCTACTCTGACCGGTGCCTTAAACTTAAATTCCGCTTCATACAGTCTGCCGATATTATTTTCGAGCCTGAAATAATTTACAGGGACTGCCTTATCTCTCAAGCTGATCTTAATTCGATAGATTCTGCAGTTTTTAATCTTGGGATGATAGAACTTATAAGTTACTACAAGGCCTGCTGCTCCCCTTATATAATAGTTAAATGCGGTTCGCTTAATGAAAACCAGATCAATTTCTGGAAAAAGATATACTTTAACGGACTTGGTGAATTTTTGTACAAAAACAGGATAGAAACAACAGAAAATGATCTTTTTGAAATACATTGCGAAAATAAAAATAATTTTCCTCCATCAGAAATCTACCTTAATGATGAGTGTCTAATTCCTGTCGGTGGAGGAAAAGATTCTATTGTCAGCCTTGAAATATTCTCAGGTATGAATTGCCTTCCGCTAGTACTGAATCCGAAAAAATCGCAGACAGATTCTGTATTAAATTCCGGTTACAGCTCATTTTTTCATGTAGAAAGATCTATTGACAGACTGCTGCTCGAATTGAACAGCAAAGGCTATTTAAACGGACATACACCTTTTTCAGCGCTTCTGGCTTTTATTTCAGCTCTCTCAGCGTTAGTTACAGGGAAAAAAAATATTATACTATCCAATGAAAACAGCGCAAGCGTCGGAAACGCTTTTTTTTCCGGAATTGAAATTAATCATCAGTACTCAAAATCTTTTAAAGCCGAAAAAGCAGTACATGACTATATTGCCGCATATATTCATAAAGATATTAATTATTTCAGCATTCTGAGGCCTGTTAACGAATTAAAGATCGCACAGATGTTTTCAAAATATAAAAACCATTTCAAAACATTCAGAAGCTGCAATGCGGGAAGCAAAACAAATATATGGTGCAACAACTGCCCCAAGTGCCTTTTCACATATATAATACTATCACCTTTCCTTTCACACGACGATATGTTGGATATATTCGGAGAAGATCTTTTCAACAACAGAGATCTTGAAAAAACTTTCTTCGAACTTACAGGCTTGAGCGGAGTAAAGCCGTTCGAATGCGTCGGTACTAAAGAGGAAGTTAATTCCGCACTGGCAAAAACTATCTCGAATTATAAAAACACTGACCTATCATACTTGTTAAAGATATTTCAAGAGAGAAACTTACAAAAAATGGATTTATATCTCGATCAGTTCGATGTTATTTTAAACGAATACAACAATGAAAATCTTCTGACCGAAAAATTTAAAAATATACTGATAAAGAGCTTATGACTATTAAAGAAAAATTCGGAAAATATTTCAGCGGAAAAAACATACTCATAATGGGTTTCGGAACCGAAGGCAGATCAACTCTAGACTTCCTTACAAAATATTTTCATGACTGCAGAATCACTCTTTATGACAAGAATGTGCTCAGACTCGGAAAAGAGATCCGATTTATTACAGGGGAAATCGACCACATACATGATAAATTCGATCTGATAATCAAAAGCCCCGGAATTCCACTTTCGGACGATTTCGTTCAGAGATACAAAGCAGTTATTTCATCCCAGACAGACATTTTTTTAAGGGAATATAATTCGCAAACGATTGGAATCACAGGTACAAAAGGCAAAAGCACAACGGTATCTCTTCTGCATTCAATACTCACAGACTGCGGTAAAAACTCGATCCTTGCAGGCAATATCGGCGTGCCTGTCTTCGACATCATACCTGAAATAGGAGATGCTAACATAATAGTACTCGAACTTTCTTCGCATCAGCTTCAGTTCATAAAAAAAGCCCCGCATATTTCTGCCATACTGAATGTTTATCCTGAGCATTTGGATTTCTACAAGAATTTTATAGAATACCGTTCTGCCAAGATGAATATTATTAAAATGCAGGATGAAAACGACCGTATAATTTTTCCAATAAAAGAATTCGAAGGCCTCGAAAAAAAATCTGCAAGTTTTCCCTATGAGATAATAATCGATGGTGATGTTTCGATCGTATATTACTGTGACAACAGCATCCAGCTCTCGCTTAAATGCATTGAACTAAAGGGAATCCATAATTTGTACAATATTGGTGCGGCTCTCATCGCTTCACAGCTTGCAGGATGTGATGTAAAGGATGCTGTCAGGTCTGTTTACCAGTTTAAAGGACTTGAACACAGACTTGAATTCTTCGGAACTTACAGAGGTATTGATTTTTACAATGATTCAATATCTACGATCCCTCAGGCAACAGTAGCTGCGATTAAAGCTTTTGACAACTCTGTCGGTTCTTTAATACTCGGAGGACATTTTAGAGGGGAAGAGATAACCTGGACAGTGCTAACTGATGAGCTAAAAAAAACCGCGGTAGATAATATCTTCTTTCTGCCGGATACAGGGAGAATGATGTATGATGATTTTGTTAGATCAGGATTTAAAGAATTTATGGGAAACGGAAGCTCTGTGATCCAGTGGGAGAACAAACAGATCAGGTGTTTCTTCTGCGGAAGTCTGGACGAGGTGGTCAGGCTGGTGTTCAAATACACACGCATAGGATCTGTCTGTCTTCTCTCCCCTGCTTCTTCAAGCTACAATATGTTCAAAAACTTTGAAGAAAGGGGTGCATATTTTAAAGAAAAAGTTAAAAATCATATAGCGGGAGACTCAGATGATTAAATATGACCACATAAGGCTCGATCTTGAGAAAAAATTCGGAGATGAGATAAACAGGCTTATTCACGGAAATATTATTCTTAAATTACTTATCGATGCCCGAGTGATTAACGCAACGGACAGCTATTCAAAAATCCTTGACAGCTATAATTTCAAGATAACTAAAGAAATGACCCCTAAATTATACGACCTCTGCCATGAAGTTAAAAACACGCTTCAGTTCTCCGACAATATCGATTTCTTTATTGTGAATTCTCCAGAAATGAACGCATTCGCAATTCCAAGCAACTATAAAGAATACCCGCACAGGATAGCTCTGAATTCTACTATAATAGATAAAATGGATGATGATGAACTCAGATTCGTCATCGGACATGAGATAGGTCATCTGGTAACAAAGACCTACAAAATAAGCCAGATGATGAGATTTCTGTTCCAGAATAAAGAACCGAGCCTACTTTTAAGGCAGAAATTCACGTTCTGGGAAAAGCTTTGCGAATTATCATCGGACAGATTCGGTCTCTTAGCCAACAGAAATATAGAAAAAGCGATATCAAGTTTCTTTAAATTAATTTCCGGTCTTCCGAAAAATGTTATCGATTTTGACCTCGATGAATTTATCCGGCAGAATAAACTTAACCTTGAGACTCACATTAATGAAATTTCCGCACAAAGTATTTCTCATCCGATACCGTCTCTAAGAGTAATCTCGCTTGACATTTTCAGCCGGTCAGAAGTTTACAACAAGGCTGTTAACAACCAAAAAACCGATCCTGACAAAAAGCTTAGAAAAAATATGTCCAATATTCTTGAAAGATTTTTCTTTATGGGTAATGAAACCGATGTACACCGGATGAGATTCATAGCTTCTTCAGGTCTTATTATGTCCCAGATAGATAAGGAAATGACTCGGGATGAATCCGGTGCTATAATTGATACATTGGCAAATTATCTTCTGTTCCCGAAGCAGTTTCTGGACGAAATGATAGGCAGCCAAAAAGTGAACGACATTTTTAATGATTCCATAAGTAACCTTCTTGATCCCAAAAAGAATCGCGGCTCAATAGAGCAGGAAGCTGAAATGATGTTCAGTTACCTTATTAATATCGCACTGTCGGACAATGATATCACTCAGGCTGAGATCGATTTTCTTAACAGGATCGGAACTGAACTCTTTGGATTTACGAAAGAAAAAATATCATATATGACTGCCGAAGTTATTGCGAACAATTTCCAGCCTTCAGGGATCTGATCTATCTGCGTATATATACTTTGCACCCGATCTTTACATGATCGAACAATTCTATAATATCCCGGTTCTTCATTCTTACACAACCTGCAGATACTTTTACCCCGATATTTTTTTCGTCATTCGTACCGTGTATATAAATATACCTTTCGAAAGTATTTGCGTTTCTGACCTGAAGACCTTTTAATCTGAGGATCCGTGAAGTTATCAGATCAGTATTTTCTCCGTTTATAACTGCTATCTTTTCTGTTTTCACCCTGTCCTTGAACACCGTTCCCGATTCGGCTCTGATGCCTATTTTTTCACAAACCTCGTGCATTCCCAAAGGAGTTTTGTTGCTGCCTTCTTTGAAGCCTTCGCCGTGCTTAGATGTAGATACCGGAAATATCAACCTGACACTTCTATGAGTGAAGACCAGTTTCTGTTCTGTAATTGATATATCGATCATCATTTTTATCAACCGATATCGAGTTCGTCGTTTATCTCTGCGATACTTTCAAACTCTTCCTGAAGCTGTTCAAGTATATCTACAGCCTCTTCCACCATTACCCTGTTCTTTTTCAGTGTTTCGATCTCACTATTAATTTCCTTTTCGTCCCCTTCGCCGTCATCTAGATCGTCCTGAAGTTCTTCGAGCCTTTCGTCTATCTCTTCGAGCTCTTCATCGCAGTCAAAATTCATATCTTCGAAAGTTTCGTACAACTCATTAATCTTAGCTATGTCTTTTTCCAGTCCGATTTTAACGGTCCTGACTTCAGAAAGAAGGCTTTTCAATTTATCGAAATCGTTCATTTTCCTCTCCGTTTAATTTATAGAAATATAACTCCGGATTACTGATTTTCAATCAAAATAAATCTAAATGATTTGAAACAATATTCTTCATAACCTCAAGTCTTGTTCTGTCAGGATGAGAGTCCAAAAATTCTTCAAATCCGGAATCGATCTCATTATAAAGCCTATCAGCCTTTTTCCAGTCCTGCATGATAACGGCAGTTCTGAATCTTAGGACAAGAATTTCCGGATCAGTTTTTTTAATGCCTTCCGCCAAAAGTACCGTTTCCCTGAAGAACCCGTGATCGAAATAAACATCTGCAGTTCTTTTAAGCTCATCATCCGAAAGCTTAAGATTTATGCCGCCGGCATATTGAGGTCTGAAAATAGCTTCCTGCCTTAATTTGACTGAAGACCTCCACTCGTTTTTGAATTTCTGAATGATATAACCGTCGTGTATTTTTGAGGCATACGAAATGACTTCATCCGCATCTGATCCTTTTCCGGTCAGATAAAGACATTTAGCTTCATAAATTATTGATTCATACTGATATGCATAAAACCTGTTTGAAATGTTGCTGTTTATATCTTTAAAAAGCAGGTAAGCTTGTTGAATTTTTCCGGTATGAAAAAGATCCCATGCGTAAAGATATTTAAAATACTTGGATCCATGATATGAATCGCACAGATTTTTGGAATACTTTATAGCTGAATTGTGATCTTTCAGGATCATGCCGAAATACTCTATCAAAAACAAATTAGCTTCAATCTTTGTAATATTTCCGTTGAAAGCTATTAAATCAAGTTCTTTTTGACCCTTCAAAATATTCCCGTTATAACCCAGAATTGAATTAACCCAGAAACTGTTCTGAAAATACATGCCGAGCGCTATCTCTGTTAAAGCTGAACCGAAGGCTGTGTCCGCAGTTTTATACTTTTTATTCAATTCTTCGAACTTATTCTTCGATTTTCGTATGTTCCTGAACATGCCGAAAGAAGGATCAGATGATTTTATATAAGCCAGACTTCCATGTAACGAAGCTGTCAGGAATTCTTTTTCATAAGAAGTTAAGCCTTTTAAAACATTATCATCAATATCTTCGATTACATCATCTATGTCGCTATAAAGTTTGTCAACATCCGCCGGTTTCTGAAGCCTGAATTCATATAGTTTTATATACAGGCTGAATATTCTGTCCCAGCCGTTTGACCTGATAGAGCTTTCATATACAATTTTTTTGTCCTGATAGAGCTTTTGAGTGAAATCAGCATAATAAGAAAAAAAATCCGCAGAGAACAATCCTGCGGACAAAAATAATAGAATTATGATCATTCTATAAAACATGTACTTCCCGTTTTAAAAACTGACATCCACAAGCTCGATAGGATAATTGCCGTCAAAGCATGCGAAACAGAAATTATCGTTCGTGTTGCTTACGCACTCCGAAAGATCTTCCTGCTTCAGGTATTTAAGCGAATTTACTTTAAGAAAACCGGGCATGTCTTCAAAAGCCATCCTGTTCGCCATAAGTTCATCTTTTGTATTTGTGTCAAGACCATAGAAACATGGAAATTTTACCGGCGGTGAGGCTATTCTTAGATGTATCTCAGCTACTCCCGCGTTCCAGAGCATTCCGGCTATCTTTCGCATCGTCGTGCCTCTTACGATCGAATCATCAACAAGAACGACTCTTTTACCTTTAAGCGTTGAGATAACGGGATTGAATTTCTGCTTTACGCTTTCATCTCTTCCCCGCTGATCCGGCTTTATAAAAGTTCTTCCCACATAGTGGTTTCTGATAAGAGACATTTCAAAAGGAATGTTTCTCGCCTGCGCATAACCGAGAGCCTGAATATTCGATGAATCGGGCACTGCTACAACGACATCGGCTTCCAGGTCATTATCGTATTTTGCAAGAGCCTGGCCCATCTTCTTTCTCGCTTCATAAACGCATATTCCGAACTGTTTACTGTCGGGCATCGAGAAATATACAGGTTCAAATACGCAGTGTGCGTGACCTTTTCTGCCGTTCCTCATTTCGGGGCATCCAAAGTTGAATCTTTCAACCTGGTTGTCTCCGTAAACGTGTATTACTTCGCCGGGGTTCACTTCTTCTATATTTTCGCATCTTAATATATCAAGTCCTTTTGATTCTGAAGCGAATGCATATCCGGTTTCAGTTTTACCGAAAGAGAACGGTCTTACGCCGTACGGGTCTCTGAATCCCCAGATCTCGTTCCTTCCGATAAGCACAGTTGAGAATGCTCCTTTGAACTTCTGCATGACCATTTTTAAGCATTCGACTATCGGCACCTGTTTTACAATATGGTGCCAGACGATGAACCTGAGCAAAAGCTCGCCGTCATTGCCGCTGTTGAAATTTACTTTTTCAAGTTTGAGTTCATCCGTCAGAGTTTTATAATTAGTTATATCGCCGTTGCTTGCAAGCGCGAATATAGTGCCTTCAAGCGTTTCTATCACATGAGGCTGAGAGTTATTAACGTCGCTAGTGCCGCGGGTGGGATATCTTACATGACCGACAGCTATTCTGCCGGGAAACTCTTTGAGAACATTTTCTGTAAGATTATCCTTAACAAGGCCCAGTCCTCTTATCTGCTTGATCTGCATTCCGTTACTTACCGCAAGACCGCAGCTCTCCTGTCCCCTGTTCTGTATCGCAAAAAGACCCAGCATCGTATCGAACGCCGCGTCATCAGAATTGAATACTCCTACTACTCCGCACATATCATATCCCTATAATTAGTTTTGCCCAATCCCTCGCTATCTGAACATCTCTATCTTGTTGATTCCTGATAGGATCCTTAAACTCGATCTTCCCTACTATTGTATTTCCTGTAACGGCTTCTTCAAATTTTTCGAAAAAGTTTCGGGGTCTGCCGCCGTGACAGCAGAACAGCGCAATTTTTTTATTTACCAGTTTAACCTGTTTGAAAAATGTCCTTAAAGCAGGAGCATAAGTCCATGCCCAGACGGGAGTTCCTATAAATATAAGATCATAATCCTCTGGTTTTATGCTGAACGGCAGCAGTTCAGGTTCCGCTTTTGTCATAGCCTGCTTACCTCCAGCAAATATTTTCATAAAATTATTTCTCGTGATCTCTTTCACTGGTTTAAGTTCAAGCAGATCCGCTCCTATCTCGTCAGCTATATTTTCCGCGATCAGCTTTGTATTGCCGTCAAATGAATAAAACACAATAAGTTTTTTCACTAAATCCTCCAACGGAATTTTCACCACGGAATATACTGAATTTCAAATTGAATTGCTAATTAAAAAATTATGAAAATAATATCTTTCATTTCATTTGAGAATCCGTTCTTTTTTTCATACCTTTACGGTCTATGAAGGAAGATTATAAAAAATATCTGGATCCCGCATTCGTTTCCACTTTTTCGAACCTGAGCCTGACGACAAGAATGGTGCTGAAAGGTTTTATGCTTGGAATTCATTCTAGTCCGATGAAAGGCTTTTCCGCGGAATTTTCCGAACATAAGCAGTATAACGACGGTGATTCAACAAGGTTCGTTGACTGGAAAATATTCGGCAGAACTGAAAAATACTTTCTTAAGCAGTTTGAAGATGAAACCAATATTTATGCGAATATTTTTCTCGACAGATCAGCTTCAATGAGCTTCAGGTCTGAAAAATTCCAGTATTCGAAGCTCGATTACGGAAAGCAGCTTGCAGCGGCTATATCAACGATCCTGATAAATCAGAAAGACGCCGTCGGGTTCGGTAATTATGCAGATACGCTCAAAGAATATATTCCGCAGAGATCATCCAAACAGCATTTGAAAAATATACTTATCAATATTGAGAATGATGAAGTCTTTAATACGCATGAAACCTATGCCTCATTTGATGAGATCAGCATGAAGCTGCACAAATCCGGAATACTCGTCATATTATCAGATCTTTTGGAAGAGAGCGACAAGCTTATAAGCAGGATATTAACTCTTCAAAAAAGGCAACAGGACATAATTGTTTTTATGATAGCGGATGATGACGAATACAACCTTCAGCTCGGTGATCATCTGAACATGATCGACTCTGAAACGAATGAGAATCTGATAGTTAAAACAGCTCTCTTAAAGAAAAAGTATAAAGAGATCTATGATGAACACATAAATAAATTCAAAAAAGTGTTTACGGAAAAGAAAATTTATTTTACATTTGTGACAACAAGAACACCGTTCCATATTCCCTTAAGGGAGATCGTTCTTGTGCGTGGAAAAAAATAATACTGTGGAGATATATAATGAAAAAGTACATTGATGAAAAAATGCCGTATAAAGTTAAGGATATCAGCCTTGCGGAATTCGGTAGAAAAGAAATCGACATAGCCGAAAAAGAAATGCCGGGTTTGATGTCGATAAGAAAAGAATACGCGCCAAAAAAGCCACTGAAAGGTGTAAGGATTACTGGCTCGTTACACATGACTATCCAGACTGCAGTTCTGATAGAGACTCTCGTTGACCTCGGAGCGATCGTAAGATGGTCTAGCTGCAATATATTTTCAACGCAGGACCACGCTGCAGCCGCAATAGCTAAGGCCGGAGTGCCTGTTTTCGCATGGAAGGGCGAAACGCTGGATGAGTTCTGGTGGTGCACAGCTCAGTCATTGTCTTTTCCCGGAGGAAAAGGGCCTCAGCTTATAGTTGATGACGGTGGTGATGCGACTCTGATCGCACATAAAGGATATTATGCCGAAAAGAACCCTAAACTGCTCGATATAAAAGATACGAGCTCTGACGGAAAAGCGCTTTTAAAATCATTAAAACTGATGCTTGCTGAAGATAAAGACAAATGGCACAGATGTATGAAAGACCTAAAAGGAGTTTCCGAAGAAACTACTACAGGCGTTCACAGGCTCTATAAAATGCATGAAAATAAAGAACTTCTTATTCCTGCGATAAATGTGAACGATTCAGTAACGAAATCCAAATTCGATAACCTTTACGGTTGCAGAGAATCACTTCCGGACGGCATCAAAAGAGCAACGGATGTTATGCTCGCCGGTAAAGTGGCTGTCGTTTGCGGATACGGCGATGTAGGTAAAGGCTCAGCCAGATCTTTAAGAAATTACGGTGCGAGAGTGATAGTTACCGAGATCGATCCCATCTGCGCTCTACAGGCCGCAATGGAAGGCTATGAAGTTACAACAGTAGAGGACACGCTTGGAAAGGGAGATCTTTATGTTACAACAACAGGAAATAAAGATGTGATAACTATTGATCATATGCTCAAAATGAAAGATCAGGCTATAGTCTGCAATATCGGTCACTTTGACAACGAGATACAGGTTGGCAAGCTTGAAAACAGCAAACTGCTTAAAAAGAAACTGAATATAAAACCGCAGGTTGACAAATATACTTTCAAAGACGGACACGAAATATTCCTTCTTGCTGAAGGCAGGCTGGTGAATCTCGGCTGCGCTACCGGGCATCCATCTTTCGTTATGAGTAACTCCTTCTCGAATCAGGTGCTGGCTCAGATGGATCTCTGGAAGAATAAATATAAAATAGGCGTTTACAGACTCTCTAAGAAAGCTGACGAAGAAGTTGCAAGGCTGCATCTTGAAAAGATCGGTGTGAAGCTTACAAAACTTTCGAAGGATCAGGCTGATTATATCGGAGTTCCTTCCGAAGGTCCTTATAAGGCGGAACATTACCGATACTAAAGAAAAAGCCCGGCTGAGCCGGGCTATTTTATTGATAGATAATCCTAACTGCAATCGCATCTCCTTTGACCCTGATTGATCCTGAGATAATTTCAGTTATGTGCAGAAGATGATAATGCTCGATTATCACTTTCTTTTCTATTGATTCTACCTGAACATAATCTCCGCAGCAAAGAATGAAAAGTTCTCCCGAGCTTTCTGTGAACACAACTTCCCCGTTGATCGCTATTACTTCTGAACTGCATACTTCTTTTAAAGTCATTACATTAAAATCTTTGATCGGCCCTTCTTTAAGAATCACCTCAGTTTTCAGGTCTCCGGAAAATATCGCCATATCTGAATAACTCTTTATTTCATTTATGGTCCCGTCTGAATGTTCAAGTCTGATCCCATTGCCTTCAAGCATCATCAGAACTCTATTGTATCCCGAAAAATCTGAAAAAGGTCCGTTCTCTGTTACCCCAGCTATACTGAGCCTGAAAATAAATTCGCTTCTCTCCTTTTCGTACCTGACATAAAGTTCTTTCGTGATACCTTTACCGTTCTTCCACGGTACCGTTTTAAATTCGACTGAAGGTATTATTCTATATTTCAATCCTTATTCCCCTTATTCATAATATCTATTGCTACCGCTTCCGCGATCTTAATTCCGTCGATCGCTGCTGAAATAATACCTCCAGCGTAGCCCGCGCCTTCACCTCCCGGGTACAAGCCCTTGACATTCACACTTTGAAAGTCCTCTCCCCTGACTATTCTAACAGGAGATGATGTCCTTGTTTCCACTCCCGTTAAAACTGCGTCTTTCATCGCAAAGCCGTTGATCTGCTTATCGAAAAAAGGAATGGCTTCCCGAATGGCTCTGACCGCAAACTCCGGTAAAGCTGAACCAAGATCTGTGAATTTCACACCCGGCTGATATGACGGATGTACCGATCCTTCAGCTTCAGATGGTTTTCCTTCAAGAAAATTTCCGACAAGCTGAGCCGGAGCATAATAATTGCTTCCGCCTAAAATATAGGCCTGTTTTTCAAGCTGTTCCTGAAATTCCATGCCTCCGAGAACTCCATCAGGGTAGTCTTTCGGATCCACTCCAACAACTATTGCGCTGTTGGCGTTCTGTTCATCCCTTGAATACTGGCTCATTCCGTTTGTCACAACGCATCCTTCCTCAGATGTGGCCGCCACAACTCTTCCTCCCGGACACATGCAGAAGCTGTACACGCTTCTTCCGTTAGTACAGTGATGAACCAGCTTATAATCTGCTGCTCCTATCCTACTGTCCGCTGAATAATCACCGAGTCTGCTTTTATTTATCAATTCCTGAGGGTGTTCGATCCTGAACCCTATTGAAAATGGTTTCGGCTCAATTGAAACACCTTTATTACGAAGCATTCTGAAAGTGTCCCTTGCACTGTGCCCGATCGCAAAAATAATGTGCTCCGATTTTAAGATTTCTCCGTTGCTAAGTAAAACACCTTTAATTTTGTTTTCTTCTATTAAAATATCATCAGCCCTTCTTTCAAATCTAAATTCGCCTCCGAGTGAAACAATGGTATTCCTTATATTTTCCACTATTTTTACGAGTCTGAATGTACCGACATGAGGTTTGCTTATATGAAGTATCTCTTCGGGAGCGCCCGCGTGGACGAGCTCCTGAAGCACTTTTCTCCCATAATGTCCATGATCCTTGATCTGCGTATTCAGTTTCCCGTCTGAAAATGTTCCCGCGCCGCCTTCTCCAAACTGTACGTTGGAACCCGGATTGAAAATACCGTTCTTCCAGAACCCGAAAGTATCAAGGCTTCTTTCCTTTACAGCCTTACCTCTCTCGATTAGTACAGGCCTGAACCCGTTTTGAGCAAGTATCAGTGCCGCAAACAGTCCGCACGGACCTGTGCCTACAATAACAGGCCGTTCAGCAAGTTTTTCATCGGCTTTTATCTGAAATTTATAACCCATATCCGGAGTAATTCTTACATTTTTGTACTTTTTCAGATTCGATATTATCCTGCTTTCATTTACGATCTCCGCATCAACTGAATATACAAAAATGACATTATCCTTTTTTCTCGCATCGTAACTTCTTTTAAAAATTCTATAATTTATTATATCTGAATTTTTTAACTTAAGCCTTTTAACTATCTCTGCTTCAAGATCATTTTCTGTGTGGCTGACCGGAAGCTTAATTTCGTTCAAACGCAGCATGATATATCCCCGATTATTAAAACAAATTAGGCGCAATAAAGCGCCTAATTGATTTGGAAATATTTAAAGAGAAACGATTCTGTTTATCTGTCTCCTCGACTTCCACCGCGGCTGTTGTTAAACCCGCCTCTATTTCCTGTCTGTCCGCCCCTGTTGCCGCCGCCGAATCCGCCCCTGCTTCCGCCATGAAAGCCTCTGTTGCCTTCGCCTTCCGGTTTAGGTTTAGATTCGTTGACTTTCAGTTCTCTTCCGTTCAGTTCTCTTCCGTTCATCTCTTTGATCGCATTAAGCGCTTCATCGTTGTTCGGCATTTCTACAAAACCGAATCCTTTTGAACGGCCGTCAATTTTATCTGTCACTACTACCGCTGAATCAACTTGTCCGAATTCTTCGAACGCTTTTTTCAGATCGTCGTCTTTTGTTGTGTAAGACAGATTTCCCGCGTAAATTTTCATTCGCCTCTCCTGGTTTGCGTTTCCTTTAGGTTTGTTCTATAAAAAGTTCTCTGTATTTTAAATCCCTTTTTCTACATAACGATTAATAACACACTAATTTTAAAACATATTTATCATAAAATCAACAACTAAATGAAATATTTTCTTGGCAGTATGCAATAATATGCTTGAAGAAACAGCTGAATTATATTATATTCCGGTTCAGAACTTAAACTTAAGGGATCAGGACCGGTAAACTTATGTCATTAAAACAACTGAATTTAGATTACGGACCCAACTACAACGAGTTCGGCATAATCGGAAATTCCGACAGGATCTCCGAAGTTATTACGATAGTAAAAACTGTCGCGCCGACAAGCCTTTCGGTACTAATTTCCGGAGAAAGCGGAACAGGTAAAGAAATTATTGCAGAACTGTTACATAAACTCAGCGAAAGAAAAAATAGCAGGTTCATACCTATCAACTGCGGAGCTATACCCGAAGGGCTTATCGAAAATGAACTTTTCGGGCACGAAAAAGGCTCTTTTACAAGTGCTTCAGAAAAATCAAAAGGGTATTTTGAGGTTGCTGATAAGGGAACTATATTTCTCGACGAGATCGGCGAACTTCCTCTTTCAAGCCAGGTCAAACTTTTAAGAGTGCTTGAGAACGGGACATTCATGAAGGTTGGCGGTTCAACAAATATTCAGGTAGATGTAAGAATAATTGCGGCTACTAATAAAAACCTGACTAAAATGGTTGAAAAAGGAACTTTCCGTGAAGACCTGTATTTCAGACTCAAAGCTGTTACGCTTCACCTTCCTTCACTTAGGGAAAGACTGACAGACATTCCTTTGTTCGTACTTAAATTCGCACATGATTCTGCAGATAAATACGGACGGTCTCAGCTGCTGTTCGATAAGGAATCACTTTCCGAGATCGCCAACCATCATTGGAAAGGGAATGTGAGAGAGCTTAAGAACTTTATTGACATGCTTACTGT
Source organism: Candidatus Delongbacteria bacterium (assembly GCA_003477045.1). Lineage (GTDB taxonomy): Bacteria > UBA4055 > UBA4055 > UBA4055 > UBA4055 > UBA12480. Next base: position 49,642 of record DMTS01000056.1, on the reverse strand, counting down.
CATGGAGACTGGTAAAGCTGTTGACGGAGACATAATTAGAAAATATCTTAAGACAGAAAAAGTTGCATCATACCTTCCGATGGTCATTAATGAAGATCCGCTTAAACAAGATAGCGAGCTCATATTCAGAACTCTCTTAGAAATAAAAAGCGATCTTAACCTTATAAAGAAATTCATACTTAACACCTATACAAAAGACATTACTCCTGACTATTTCACAGAAAAGTCGAATTTGAAGGATAATCTTGACCCTGCAAGAGAAATAAAACCTGCTGAAACTCAAACGGAAAAGGAAATAATATCCGCAAGTTTGAGAAGACACGGCGGTAACAGAAGAAAGACCGCAGAAGAGATGAATATGAGTGAGAGAACACTTTACAGGAAGATCGAAAAATACGGAATTGAAGTATGAAATATATACTTTGCTTCTTCATTTTAACTATTACTTCATGCGGAATATATTCATTTTCAGGAAAAAGCATACCACCCTCTATCAAAAATGCCCAACTTATCCTGTTCGAAGATAATACCGGAAGATACGATCTGAAACTGCCTGACATTCTGAACAAAAAGGTCACAGAAAAAATTGAAGATTTTAATTATTTTATAATAGAGAACTCTCCTTCTGCGGATTCTAAAATTTACGGAACTATTAAATTATACAGTGAGACAATCGAATCCCAGTCAAGGGACGAAACAGCCGATCAGATGGCCGTTAAAATTTCTGTCGAATTGAATTTTTTCGACAATAGTTCAGGCGAATTTATCGTAAAAAACCACATGGTCACCGAAACAGAATATTATGAAGCTTCAGGCGGAGACGCTGCAAGGGATGAAGCTTTTGACCAACTGACTGACAGGCTTGCTGAAAATATAGTATTCGGCCTGAGCTCAAACTGGTAATCTTAATATGGAGCAGCTTATGAACATCGAACTGGTAGATCTAAAATTTCCCGAAGATGTTAATATAATCCTCGGTCAGTCGCATTTTATCAAAACAGTCGAAGACATCTATGAAGCGATGGTAAATACCGTACCGGGAGTGCGGTTCGGCGTAGCTTTCTGTGAAGCGTCTGGAAAATGTCTAGTCAGGTTTGACGGCAATGACGAAGAACTGATGAATATCGCGACTGAAAATGCAATGAACCTTTCATGCGGACATTCTTTTATAATCGTAATGAAAAATGCTTTCCCTATCAATGTTCTGGGCAGGATCAAAGATGTTCCTGAAGTTTGCAATATATTCTGCGCAACTGCAAACCCTGTAAGCGTTATTGTAGGATCATCGAAATCCGGCAGAGGCATCATGGGGGTTATAGACGGATCGAAACCGGCAGGCATCGAATCGGGTGAAGATAAAAAATGGCGGAAAGACTTTCTTAGAAATATCAAATATAAGCTTTAATTACTCGTAATCATACACTCGTACTGATTTTCTGTCTTCTGCGATCACATAGATCCTGTTGCCTTCCAGCTTGTAGATCTCGTTTCCTTTAATAAAGTCAAGCACGGTCCTGTTTATGAAAACACCTTTATCAAAAACATCTATATAGAAAGAGTCCTGATTGGTCGTCGTCCTGTCAAGAGAAGGCTGCGCCCATAATCTGTTGTTCTTGTCAATTTCAATAGTATTTACAGCCTTTTTATAGTATGTTCTTGTTGAATCGAGTTTCGGCAGATCAGATGCTGCAATAAACCCGTTAAGCTGAGAAATTTCGTATTGGTTATAGGGTATTTTTTTATATTCCTTTTCTATAATATAAATCAAATTACCCCTGTTATCCGCAACATAGATCCTGTACGCATCGCTCATGTTTTCCGTAACATAAAATACGCCGTCCTTTGCGGTATAATTCATCATAGCGTCAGGGAAAAAGAAATTTTCATCCATTGGAATTCTTACTTCTCTGACTTCGTATTCGTTCTTCAGCCTTCCGTTAAGAACACATAGACCATTGACCATATACTTCACATTTTCATGCGTAATTGTTATTGATGAAAATGTGCTCAGATTCGTTCTACCGTCAGAACCGAGACCGATAGGCTGGATCCCTGACATAACATATTGCGATTCAATAAAAGTCCCGCTTGTCAGGTACTTGAGAAATTTACCTGCCGGCGGATCATAAACTACAAGAGTATCGTACAAAATCGCGAACTGTGTGGGTTTCTGAAACTGCTCGACAGCAATACCGCTCTGTTCAGGGAAATACCTCTCGAATCCGCCGTTGCGGTTATATTTTTTAATTGTAGCATGCACACCGTCAAGAATATAAAAATTGTCGTTAAAGTCTGCCAATACATCAACAATAGCACCAATTCCTTTCATTGAGTCTGGAACATTTTCAGGACCTTTAATCTCAAATAAAAATTTCGTCTGAGGCCTGTATTTTCCAGCGGCTTCCCCTGTGTTCTTGTAATATTTTAAACCGTTTATCTCAACTATGGTATAATTTTGAGTTTTAGAGCAGTTGATCAGTATTATCAGGACCAGAAATGACGCGGCTAATTTGATGAATGATTTCATAGGATTCTCCAAAAATTATTGTTAAATATATAAATTGTATTGGAATATTTCAAGAATTTAATTATAAATTCATCAAAATCTCAGCTTTAAGCTCATGAAACGGCTTCGGATCGTTCGACAAAAATCTTCCGTTATAGCTCAAACTACCTGTTACGCTCGCACTGAACTCGTAATCTGACGAAACGCGCCATTTATAACTCCATCCGCTACCGTATCCAGAATTCATCGTGAAAGGTATCTGCCCGTCACAAAATATTCTGACAGCTTCTGCCTCAGAACGTACAATTCCTTTTCCAAAAATCCCTGAAGTGATACCTGAGAATATTCTATAGCTGTCAGACACAATATCTCTTACAGATTCGGTTTCATTACCGTATTCAATTTCGGTAAAGTAATATGTACTTGCATTGATATTATGCCTGATATTGTACGAATAATATTTTTTTCCAAGCTCATCAGAAAGTGAACCTCCAGATCCGTACCTGCTGCTGTTTGACAGTCTGCCTTTAAATCTGTGCGTGAACTTATCTGACCTGTGCGTATATACAGCAGTATGTTCTTTTAGTAAAGAATTCTCCGTATAATTCAGATATTCCCCGCTCATATTCTTTCTGTAATAATATGAATAATCATAACTGTTCCGGTTTTTTTTCATAAAACTCAAAGTCGTCTTTGAATCTATAGTCCCGCTTACAGTCGAATCGCTCTGAAATTTCTTTATGTTAAGGAACATTATCTCGGCAATATCAGGATCAGTCGTTTTTTCGTATAAAAATATACTTTGTTCAATATCTATCCTGGATAGCCAATATGTAATATTATCGTTACTGTTCCTGTCTTTAAAATCAAAGTATGTTTTAAGATCGAATTTAACTCCTGTTACATCCTTTCCTTCGTCTGAAATTGCAGTATAATAATCATAGTTACCGAACTCATCAGGAAAATATTCCCCGTCAGCAAAAACAAAACTTCCTGTGCCTTCCTCAACTTTATAGTAAGTTCTTACTTTCGGAATGAAACGGGTTCTCTCTGTAGCGTATTCCGCATAAATTCTGTACATATCGCTTTTATTGTAATTAATCCTGAATTCAAGCTGATCGTAATCTGTATCGGTAGAATCTCGTGAAGTAAATTTATTTACTACTTTTGACCAGAGAGCTTCTGAATAAAGCACTGAACTTATCCTGCTTTTTATTTCTGCAGAATTGCTGTAACTCTTAAAAAACTTGGTCCGGTCGCCGTTCTGCATAGTCTCATAAACGGCAAGTTCTGTTTTTATATCGACATTCAGCTGGTCTTTATTGCTGAATCCGAGATTACTTCCGAATTTTTCTTCATCAATCCCCGTTGTATTAGAACCGGTTATCTCTTTAGTCTTAATTTTTTTGTAATACGGTTCAATAAAAAAATGTTCAGACTTATAATTATTATTAAAATCGTAAAACCTTTTTTCAGTATCAATTGAGTCCCTGTTCAGATTGCTTAATGTTACAGAACCCGCATACGAGTATCTGCCTAAACCGCCTTCTGAAATTATTTTATCTGACTTCAGGTTGCTTCTGCCCGATCGCGAATATTCCTTCTCATAGCCTGTCAGAAAATGTTTACCGTAGCTGTGTGAAATTTTCCCTTTGTAAATTAAAGTTTTGAATATATTTGAACCGCTATATATATCTATTTTGTCTTCAGATGCAACCTCATTCAGCCTTGATGTCAGTTCAAGGTCACTGTTGAAATATTTTCGCGACAGATCAAATTCGAATTTCCCGTACTTTTTTTCATCGGTCTTCAGAGTAATTTTTTCCCTGTCGCCTAACCCGGAAAATTCAGTATCATCCGAATAAAATAAATTTTCGTTTTCCGCCGAAGCAACAAATTCGGTTTCAGCTTCAAAATTCCTACCTTTGTAATTTACGGATGAATGAAACCTTGAGTAACTTGCCGGTGCATTTCTTCGTATAAGGGGCAAATAATCACCACCTTCGACCGGATCGTAAATGAAATAGGCAGTCCCAAGACTGTCGTACGACACATCATATTCTCCTGCAGATACTGTTTTAGTAAATCTTACTCTATAATCGCCGTTTCCTGCTCCCGCATACACATAATGTAAAGAATCCGGCAGCATATCGTAATCGCCTTTACCTGTTGATAATTCTGCACCGGATATATAAATGTAACTGCTCTGATCTGCTTCCATCGCTTCCGATATTTCATCGTTCATTTCAAAATCTACGGGTTTATTCTTGTTATCAGATTCTGAAAAAAAGCTGACATCTGCACTGAGATTACTTTTAAAAAAACTGTTTCTGGAGTTGAATCCGTAAACTGTTTTTTCATAATCTGAGACTTTATACTGAAAATCTGCACTAATAATATCTCCGCTACGGACATGAATTCCCGGTTTTATATAAAGTTCTGAACTTTGGTAGTCAATGTAAAATTCCTCCCCTCTTTCTAAGCGCTTTCCGTTTATATAAACTGTCTCTGAACCAGGAATTATTTCGGTTTCAGATGCGTAGCCTGACCTCAGTATATACGGACCGGAAATGCCTTCAATACCCGTTGTCTGAAATGCTTCAAAGACGGGACTTTGGCCTGAAATAAAACCTTCCACATAATTATTCCGGCTGTTAACCTTAAAAAAGGCTCCTGATAATTCCTTTTTCAACTCACCGAATTCTCCGGATTTGTAATCTGTTTTAAAGTCACCCATTCTTGAAAGGAAATTGGGATGTCTGAACTGTATATAAATTTTCTCGATATCGGAAAACGATTCAGAAGATCCTTCTTCGGTAACGGCCAGCCTGTCATCAGAAATATATGCTGACACTTCAATGCTGTCCGTCAGATTGCCTGCCACTTCAAGATTTAACCCCGAAACCATACCGGCACCTGAATCTGCATCAATTTTGATACCCCTGTATATTGTGCCTTTTTTTATTATGTCAGGTTTATTTATTTTATTTTCGCCAAAGATTATCTTATTTACTTTTATCGAATCTGTACTAAGAGAATCGAGTGCCTGATATTTATAAAACGGTTTGTCAATAAAATCATAAACCTGAGCTTTTATGCCGCAACTAAGCATAAACACGGCTGATATGAAAATTTTCTTAAGCAAACCTGATCTTCTCCCTTGATAATTTCTGTTGAATATCATGAACTTATAACAGATTTTCAAGGGTTTTGTTTCAAATGAAACCCATATAGCAGATTTTTTGAACAAATAAAAATACTTGCAAAATTGTTAATTTTAGCCTATTATTACAATAGCAGGCAAATACCTGCGTTATAAGTTTAACTTAAATGAGGTAAAAAATGCATAAGAAATCTATAGTAATCGTTATGATCCTGATGTCTCTGGCTGTCGCAAAAGTAAATGTAGGATTCTATTCGCTTTCACAGACTACCGGTGATTTTCAGAATAAATGGATCGGATACGCTCTTACTGATATAATTTCTGAAAAACTGGAAAATGTAGCTGAACTTAATTTGGTTAAGGATGATCAGATCTATGACTACCTTTCTTCCAAAGGTTCTAATACATTCCTGAATACCGCTAATAAGGCATCTTTTGAAGGAGATATAAAAGAACATTTCAAGCTTGATTTTCTGATAACAGGCGAATACAGGGTCAACCCAGACAACAGCCTGCCTATCACTGTATCTATCTATAATCTTAAAGACAGCACAGTGATAGCTCCGATAGTAATTCAGGGATTTGCAAACGATCTTTATACGATAGTTTCATACATTACTCATCCGCTTTGCACAAACATGGGAGTTAACCCTTCCATGGATGAAATACAGAAAATAAAGCAGATAGACCTGACAGCTAAAAGAACGGGAATTTCAAACATATACAAAGGTAAAATAAGTTTCAGGAACAAGGACTATAAAGGGGCCGCAGATTTCTTCGAAGAAGCTTACAAGGAAGATCCTTCTAACTCAATGGCAAAGATCAATTATGACAAGGCTCTGGCTTATTTCTACGGAGAGGGGATATTCGCACTAAATCTTCTTGAAACTGACTTTACCGTAAGCTCACCTTTCAGAAAACAGTATATGACAACAAGAAAGATATCCAAAAGCTACAGTGCCGAGCTTCTTTCATCTAATCTTTCACCAAGAAACGGCGGAACGCACTTTGATATTGATATGTCGCTCAGACTGACTCTTGCTCCGGACGCTTATTATATGACCAATGAGCTTATTAAGAAATTTTCTTCTACCGGAGGCAACGATGACGCTCTTCAGGACGGCGTATATAATCCGAATGCAAGTAAGGTCATAAGCGAAAGAGAGATATTCGAGAATAATGTCGGGAACTTTATAATCTCTATAAAATTCCTCGACAGAGAAGGCAAAGTCCTTCAACAGAGCGCTCAGACTTTTAAATCTTCTTTCGGCATGACTTATCCGGGAGCCGTAAAAGATAAAGTTTTTAAAAATAATTTTGCAGACGCTTCAGTTTATATGGCATCTGTCAGCAGAGAAATAGTAAGAAACACTTCAAAAGTGCAAATCACAGTTGAATAGGATCGGCAACTTACATTTTTTAAACCGTCCGATTTTTCGGACGGTTTGATTTTATGGAGACTTTTAATGAAATCATTTGAACTTAACGGAAAAAACCTCGACCTTAATTCTTTCAAGATGATTATTCTCAACAGAATACATGTGTCAATAAGTGTTTTATCCGTAAAAAAAATAAACTCCTGCAGAAAAATTGTCGAAGATATAGTTGAAAAAAATGTTGTTAGGTACGGAATAAACACAGGTTTCGGAAAATTCAGCAGCGTTATTATAGATAAAAAGGACACGGTTCTGCTTCAAAAAAAAATCGTTCTGTCTCATGCAGTCGGAGTAGGAAAACCTCTTGCCGAAGATGTTGTCAGGGGAATAATGCTTCTAAAGCTTAACAGCTTTCTTCAGGGCTATTCAGGAGTAAGGATCGAAGTTGCAGAAACACTTATCTCCATGATAAATAAAAATGTTATTCCGTACATTCCTGAGAAAGGATCGGTCGGAGCATCAGGCGATCTTGCACCGCTCTCGCACATGGCTCTGGTTATGACCGGGAATGGGAAAGCTTACTTTAAAGGAAAATTAATCTCCGGTAAAGCCGCGATGAATAACGCCCGCATCCCTATTTTGGAACTGAGGCAAAAAGAGGGATTGGCTATACTCAATGGAACACAGGTAATGACTTCAATAGCCGCTGTCTCGCTTTTAAAAGCGGCAAATATTATAAAGTCTGCCGACATTATAGGAGCAATGAGCCTTGAAGCGCTTAAAGGATCGCTATCTCCATTTGATGCGAGAATACAGAAAGCAAGACCTCATAAAGGTCAGATCAGCACAGCCGAAAATTTTCTAAATCTCCTTAAAAAGTCCGGGATAATTTTATCGCATAAGGACTGCAACAAAGTTCAGGATGCATACAGCCTTAGATGTATTCCTCAGGTTCACGGCGCTGTCAAAGATACATATAATCACGCAAGATCTGTTGTTGAGACCGAGATGAATTCGGTTACGGATAATCCCCTTGTATTCGACAACGGACATGAAGTTATATCCGGCGGAAATTTTCACGGAGAGCCGATTGCTTTTGTAATGGATTTCATGAGCATAGCTATAAGCGAACTCGCAAATATCAGCGAGAGAAGGATTGAATATATGCTCGATACTGCCACAAATGACGGTCTGCCGGCTTTTCTGACAAGTAAAGGCGGTCTGAATTCTGGATTCATGATGACGCAGGTAACAGCTGCGGCTCTGGTCAGCGAAAATAAAGTGCTTGCCCACCCTGCCTCGGTCGATTCGATCCCGACTTCAGCAAATAAGGAAGATCATGTGAGCATGGGTACGCATGCCGCAAGAAAAGTGCTTGATATTGAAGAAAATGTTGAATTCGTGCTTGCGATCGAACTTCTCTGTGCTGCTCAGGCACTCGATTTCAGAGGAAAAGATTGTTCGTCGCCTGCTGTTAAAAAAGTACATGATGCTTTAAGGTCAAAAGTAAAGTTTATGAAAAATGACAGGTTCATTCATCCTGACATTCTTACATCTGCGGAGTTCATCCGGAGCGGATCTTTGGCTGAAAGCGCCGAAGCTGTAACAGGAATATTAAAAATATAAAATATAAGAGGTGAAAAATGGTCGTTATAACCGGTTCGGGTCTCACTATAGAGAAACTTATAAAAGTAGCCAGATTCGGCGAAAAAGTAAAACTTCATCCGAAGGCTGTTGAAAGGATCAATACATGTAGAGAAATGCTCGAGAAAAAAGTACGAGCAGGCGAGATCATGTACGGAGTAAACACNNGAATATGTAAGAGGAGCCATGCTTGGAAGAATAAATGTTCACGCTCACGGCAATTCCGGCGTTCGTATTGAAATTACTCAGACTTTAGTCGAACTTTTAAATAAAGGCGTTACTCCTTTCGTTTGCCAGAAAGGTTCAGTGGGGGCATGCGGAGACCTTGCGCCGATGTCCCAGATCGCACTTCTGATGATGGGTGAAGGACAGGCTTATTACAAAGGTAAACTTATGCCGGCAAAAGAAGCTATGGATAAAGCTAAGATACCTGTTCCCGGATTGCAGGCCAGAGACGGACTTGCGACGATCAATGGATCAAATGTGCTTACAGCTATGAGCGCTATCTTTCTTTATGATGCCGACAGATGGCTGAAACAGGCTGAAATAGCTGCTGCAATGTCGCTTGAAGCATTGAAAGCCAATATGAAGCCTTATACAAGACTGCTACATGAAGTGAGAGGATTTAAGGGCGCTGTAAGAAGCGCGGAATCGATAAATAAGATCGTTTCCGGCGGTGACCTGAAAGAAGGCAGAGTAAAATGCAAAGTTCAGGATGCATATTCGATGCGTTCAACGCCTCAGGTGATCGGCGCTGCCCACGATGCGCTCGCTTATGCCCGTTCGCAGGTTGAAATAGAATTGAACGGTGTCGGCGACAATCCTATCTTCTTTCCGGATAAAAATATGCAGCTTTCAGGCGCAAACTTTCAGGGATCTCCCGTCGCTGTTCCGATGGACATGGCAGGCTACTGCATAACAATGGTAAGCATACTGTCCGAAAGAAGGCTGAACAGGCTGAACAATCCTGCTTTAAGCGTAGGATTACCCGCATTTTTAACAAAAGGTGCCGGAATGTTCTCGGGACTTATGCTCAGTCAATATACAGCAGATATGCAGATAACTGAACAGAAACTTCTTTCAACACCTGCTTCGATCATGTCTATCCCTGCCGCCGCTGATCAGGAAGACTTTGTTTCAATGGGAATGAATACCGCGATAAAAAACTTACAGATCCTCGACAATGCAAACGGAATTCTCGGGATAGAATTCATGGCTGCTGCACAGGCGCTTGATTTCAGAAAAGAGGAGTATAAATTCGGGCATGGAACTCAAAAAGCAAAGGATGTTGTTAGAAAATATGTCGATTTTCTTGATATCGACAGACCTTTATATAAAGATCATACGGTAATGAAAGCGCTTGTAAGATCCGGAGAGATTCTTGATGAAGTCGAGAAAATTATCGGAAGACTTGATAAGTATTAACTGTTTTCAGAAAACTTTAACAAAGGCAATTCGATGAATTGCCTTTTTATTTACTTTACTAAAACTTTATATTTCAGTTCGCTTGATTTCCCGACAAAATACAGATTCAGCTTCCCGCCTGCTGTCCGGTATGTCCATACTTCAAGCTTTGCACCCATAGGGATTTTGTGCCAGAATTCTCTTTCGGGACCCTGAATCTGATTGTTTGACTTGGTCATGTACCTTTTTTCGTTCGTTCCACCCACCAGTTTTACAATTTCGCTTTTCGTCATTCCTAGCCAGATGTCTTCTGAAGGTTTGGGCTGTTCCTGTTTCTGACAGGCGCAAATAAAAATAAGAAAAATTAAAGGAATGATTAAATTTAGAATTCTTTTCATGACGATCTTACCTCCGTTGCATCCCAGACTGGAATATTTATAAACTGGCTCAAAATAACGGCATCCGATCTCAGCGCAACAATATTGCCGTGATCAACAATATTAATCCTGCTTTTGTCTTTCATAATAAGATTAAGCTCGTAGCTTGTGTAAGAACTCTTGTTCCCTCTTACATGTTCGGATATTATCTGAAGAGCATGAATGTCATTTAATTTTGTATATTTCTGATACTCCGGGTTTATCATCTGATTAGGCTCTTCTCTGCCTTTCCAGTAAAAACCGGAACTTTTATCGAATACTCTCGGACAGGCGGCTGTTCTATAAATAAAATAACCTATTACGGCAAAGACCGACCCGAATGAAACGGGCAGGATCATTATCCAGTAATTTACTTCAGGCTGTCTTAATATCACGAACGGAATTAAAGTGGCGAATGTTAAACCGAAAAAAAAGAATATTCCTGAAAAAACTTTCATGAATGTTCCGGTTTTAAACTCCATCCTGTTAACACTCGTCTGAACAAGATTGTGGGTCTTAAAGTTAGCTCCACCGGAAGCTAATGGAGTCCATTCTATCCGAAGCGCAAAAGGGTCATTGAAAACCGATGCGTCAAAAGGAATTTTTTCTTTTATTTTCAGCATACTGATCAGTTTATCAAACATATTAGAACCTTATTATTTCCGATTATATAAAATTAACATCAAACCTCTTCCGGCGCAACAAAAATAATGTAAAATTTAACTTGCAATATTTTTTCCGGGGAAGTATATTTCAACCTCGTTGGGCGCAGGCTCAAGTGAAAGTAATTTAATTATTGAAATAAAGAGGTTATTATGTCAAGAATATGTGACATTTGCGGTAAAGGACCGGTTTTCGGAGGTTCATTCTGCAGAAGAGGTATGGCGAAGAAAAAAGGCGGAGTCGGTATAAACATCACCGGCCGTTCAAAAAGAGTTTTTTATCCCAACCTTCAGGTCGTTAGAGTAAAAAAGGACAACGAGACTTTAAAGATCAAAGCTTGTGCCAGCTGTATAAAAGCAGGAAAAACGATCGTAGCGTAATCACTGCCGCGTTCTAAAAGATTAAAAGACCCGAAATTCGGGTCTTTTTTTTATGGTCTGGTTTTATATCTTTTATGTATCCACCAATAATGAGACGGTTCCTGCCGGATTTGAGCTTCCAGCAGATCTGTATATCTCTGAACCAGTTCTTTGATCTTGTCGTCCGAAGATATTTCTGAATTTAAAATATCCTGAAAATCAATTTCGGTGAATGTTAAATGATGAAGGCTGATATCTTTCTTATCCCTGACGGTATTTACGATCAGCATAGGAACATTATGCTTAAGACAGATAACAGCGGGATTTTTGTGAGTCGAAGCAGGTTTTCCGAAAAAATTTACAAAAATGCCGAGCTTCCGTCCGGCATCCTGGTCTGAAAGAAGAGCTATAATATAATTATCTTTTAAGGCACGGAACAGCTTGATCATATTTTTGCGGTGAATAACAAGAAGCCCCGCTTTTTCTCTCGGAATATCAATAAGTTTCTCCGTTAACTTATTTTTCTGATTAGCCACAACGAAAGCTGATTTTATTCCAAAGCATGTGGAATAGTGCCCGCCAGCCTCAAAAAAACCGTAATGACCGCCGACTACTACGCAGCCTCTCCCCTCTTCATTGACCCTGAAGATAAGCTTTTTCGAGGTGTCATCAATTATCAGGTGATTTAATTTCTGTTCTTTTGATAAATACATATATTTATAACTTTCGAATGACGACATCAGGATATGTTCGTAGCTTTGATTTCTGATCTTTTTTCTTTCCAGAATACTCAATTCAGGAAATGCGACGGCAAGATTGTCCATAGCTGTCTTGTTTCTGACTTTATAAAAAAGGGTTACGGTTTTTGCGATCAGTTTCGCGATCAATACCACAGCTTTTAAAGGCAGTATTCTTATAATAGCCTGAAAGACAAGCATGATATAATATTCGATATAGTGCTGTAATTTATGTTTCATTCAAATCTCATCAGAAACAAAAAGCGACGAGTTCATCGTCGCTTTTTATCTATTTTTCACATTTAACTAAAACCCTTTAACTATGCTTTTAAGAGTTTCAATGTATTTATCCATTTCCTCTCTGCTTCTTTTTTCCGTTACGGTCACAAGAAATTCATCTTTTGCCATTCCGAATCTTTTAAGCGGTATTCCGGCGAATATATCGTGTTCGAGCATTTTTTCCATGATCTTGTCAACGCAGTATTTCGATCTCACGACAAACTCTTTAAAAAACGGTTTATCGTACTTAAGCCCGAGCCCTTCAACTTCCTTAATTCTTGAAGAAAGATAATGACTTCTCCAGTAACAGTTTTCTGCGACTTCTTTTAAACCTTCCTCGCCCATAGTGTTAAGATAGATTCCGGCCGCAAGAGCGCAGAGTGCCTGATTTGAACATATATTCGATGTGGCTTTATCTCTTCTGATGTGCTGCTCTCTTGTCTGAAGTGTCAGAACAAAACCTCTTTTACCGTCAACATCCTGTGTTACGCCTACAACCCTGCCCGGTATTTTTCTCATGAACTGTTTGGTCGATGCGAAAATGCCGAGGTAAGGTCCGCCGAAAGCCTGAGGCAATCCGAGCGCCTGTCCTTCCGCGACTACGATATCAGCGCCATATTCTGAAGGTTTCTTGAAAAGACCGATACTTATCGGATCGATCGCAACAATGAATAACCCTTTTTTGCCGTGGATCAGTTCTGCGACTCCCTGATAGTCTTCGAGATTACCGAAAAAGTTCGGGTTCTGCACGATTATGCAGGCTGTGTCATCGTCGATCGCCTTTTTAAAATTATCAAGCGCTGCGGCACCGTCAGTAACATCTGTCGTTATTATTTCGTATTTCATGGACTGAGAAAATGTTTTTACGACATCTATCCATCCCGGATTTACGGTTGAAGAAATAAGTATTTTATTTTTTTTTGTGCTTCGGCAGGCTAATATCGCAGCCTCTGCCATAGCCGATGCGCCGTCATACATTGAAGCATTGCTTATATCCATTCCGGTAAGATTACAAACCAGTGACTGATATTCATAAATGCTCTGAAGAGTTCCCTGGCTGATCTCAGCCTGATAAGGAGTGTAAGCAGTCTGAAACTCTGGTCTTGATATCAGATACGGTACGATTGAAGGTATAAAATGGTCATAAGAACCCGCACCAAGATATGATGTGATATCTGATGTATTTTTATTTTTTCCTGCCAGACATTTCATCTGTTTTGTTATTTCCAGTTCGCTCTGACCGTTACCAAAACCCAATCTTCCTTTGAAAAGAAATTCATCGGGTATCTCTTTTAGAAGTTCTTTAAAATCTTTAACACCGATCGCTTCAAGCATTTCTTTTCTGTCTTTATCTGTATTGCTTATATAAGGCATTTTTTATCTCGTATTTTTATTCTACATGTGCTTTGTAAGCATCCGCATTCATAAGTGAAGACGCCTCTGAACTGTCGCTCATTTTCACTTTTACGATCCATCCCTTTCCGTAGCAGTCCTTATTTACCAGCTCGGGATTACTTTCGAGATCCGAGTTAACTTCAATTACCTCTCCCGAAACAGGCGAGAAAATATCTGATGCGGCTTTAACAGCTTCTATAACACCTAAGCTGTCGCCTTTACTTATCATATCTCCCGCTTGAGGCAATTCAAGGTAAGTTATATCTCCCAGCTGCTCCTGGGCATATTCTGAAACTCCTATTGTTGCTACGCCGTCAACGATCCTGGCATATTCATGGTCTTCGGTAAAAAGCAAGTCTTTTGGAAAATCCATTTTCCTCTCCTAAAATTTATTTGTTTGAGTTGTAATCACCAAGTTCATAATTGTTATCGCCTGAAGAATCAAGTCCTTTAAGCCTTCTTTCGAAATCTGCCGGAGTTGACGCTCCTCTCATTGCTTCTTCATAAGATATCAAACCCTTCTCATAAAGCTTATAGATACTCTGATCAAAATTGTGCATTCCGTAAATAACTTCGCCCTTTTCGATGGACATTCTTATATCAGCCTGTTTGGAAGGATCGATTATCGCTTCTTTTACAGTTTCATTATTGATAAGAATTTCGGTTGCCGGCACCCTGCCTTTTCCATCTCTTGTCGGGATCAGCCTCTGAGATACGATGCATGTTAAAGTAACTGCAAGCAGATTCCTGACCTCATTCTGAAGATCGCCCGGAAAGAATGACAGAATACGGCTTATAGTCTGTATTGCATCAGTAGTGTGAAGTGTGGTAAAAACAAGATGACCCGTATTCGCCGCTCTGATTGCTGTATACATACTGTCAGGATCACGGATCTCACCGATCATTATAATATCGGGATCCTGCCTTAAAAGATATCTGAGCGAACCCTGATATGAATCGGTATCACTTCCAACTTCTCTCTGATGAATAACAGATTTTTTATCCCTGAATAGAAACTCTATAGGATCTTCAATAGTAATAATATTGGTTCTTCTGGTCTGATTTATATATTCAAGCATGGAAGCTATCGTTGTTGATTTTCCAGAACCTACAGTTCCGGTTACAATTATCATTCCCCTTGGGGTTGAACATGCTTTTTTTAATACTTCCGGAAGATGAAGTTCGTCAATTGATTTGATATCGAAAGGGATCGCCCTGATCGCGACGGCGACCGTACCTCTCTGCTTATATATGTTTACCCTGAATCGTCCGACACCCTTAACTCCGAATCCGAAGTCAACCTCTTTCTGTTCGACAAAAGTATCTTTTTCCTTTTTCCCCATAAGTCCGTCGGCTATGTCGTTCATTTCTTCCATAGCTATAGCTTCATCACCCCAGTCAACGAGCTCTCCATTTATCCTGAAGATGGGCTTTATGCCTACTTTAAGGTGGATATCAGATCCTCCCATTTCTAGAAGGGAAGCGAACATTTTTTGAAGATCCAGCATAATTTTCTCCGCTTGATAAATTGTAAAGAGAATATATTTTATTTCAACTCTCAAGTCAATATAATTTATAGTAAATTCTTTATATGTTTTTTTGTTTACTTAGACTTAATTTTTAGTTATTATTTACAAAAATTTCAGGGGCACCATTTGAAACTTCATCTGATTAAAATTGTACTGTGTGTCATTCTTATTACCGCATTTAATTCTGCTGCACAGGAATTAAAAAATATCGCCGCACCCCGCCAAAAATATCTTTACGAATACAGAGAGATCTACCTCGCCAGAGTACGCGACAGCCTGAACTCCGAGTTATATAAGATCAGGGTTGATAAAAATTCGGTCAATAGCCTTACGGAAGAAATTTATAGCAAAACCTTCGGATATAACCGTTATAAATACAGCTTATATAACCGGGTCGATTCAGTGAAACTGCTCGAATTTACTCATAATGACCTTTCATCGTCGGCTTTTTTTAAAAGTAAAATCCCTGTATGGTCCGATTCCGCGCTTATCGAGTATTTAACTTTCAGAATAGAGCTGAACCTTATCAAGAATTACTTTTCTGAATTTAACCTGTCGGAGTTCAAAAATACTGATGTCTATAAAACTTTTCTCAGAAGGATAGAAAAAGACTCGCTTTCAGTAACAGACTTCGATAATGTTCTCGAAAAAATTCAGAAGATCGGTTTTGATCCTCTGCATTTTTATTATAAACCTAAATCAAAAGAGGAACAGCTTAAGGCCGATGAGTTTAAAATTGAAAAATTCGATTTCAACGAAATGATCAGATTCATACAAGAACATTCAGCCAGCCTTGACTCTGCTGAAGCCCGTTACAAAGTCAATAAAGAGATAATAGTCGCCATTCTGAGAAAGGAAACGCATCTGGGTCAATTTGAGCTCAAATACAATCCTTTTGAGGTTCTTCTCGGGCAGGCTCTGTATTCCATAACCAATCCCGCGACAGAAATCACTGAACGGGCGAACAACTTAAAAAGGATATCAAGGCTTCAGACTTCAGCGGCCAATAGCCTGTATTATATTATTAAATTCTGCATAGAGAACTCTTTTGATCCTCAGAATTTGAGAAGTAACGCTGTTGGTGCTATGGGACATCCGCAGTTCATGCCTTTCAATCTTCACTTGGCAAGAGACGGGAACGAGGACGGAGTAATAGATCTTACGAACATTGATGATTCGATAATGAGCATCGGAAATTTTCTTTCTGACAGAGGCTGGAATAAATTTTATACCCTGAACAAGTCGAACAAAAGCAGAATAGTTAAGCTTATACTTACCTATAATCCGAATGATTCATACGCGGATTCTATCTTCGAGATCGCTTTCGAACTTAAAAAAAGGGCTGGTAAAGAAAAGAAATAAAAAAGGCGGTCAAAGTTTTTCGAGTAATTTTACCGGATAATCGAAGATGAGAAAATCATTCTCGCCTTCCCAGCTTTTGAAACGGTTCTTTTTGAACTCGTTATATGAAATTTTATCTTTTTTGTTTATAACAACGCACAAAGCCTGTTGTCCGCCTTTATAAGCAAGTTTTTTTACGCCCTGAAGCAGTTCTTTGAAATATTTTTCATTTTCAGCTTCGAACAGGCTTATGAAAAAATCTTCCTTTTCTCTAATTGTATATAAGCACATTGCTCTGATCTTTCCGCCTTCCCTTATGGTCAAGCATCTTTTCTTTTCAATGTAATCTTTAACTATCATTTCATCGGTGTATGGCCTGACTACCCATGAAAAGCATATCCCCGTTTTATTAGCTCTGATCCAATTCGATTTTTTAAGAAAATCCAGTACCTGCTTATTGTTCCTGTCTGCCTTTGTTCTATTTCCTTTGTATTCCGGAATTAAATTCCTTTTTGGAAGACTTAAATATTTATGGTTTCTTTTCTCGAAAACTCTGAATCCCATTTTGGTAAATAGCCCTATCGATTCGACATTATGAAAATATGTTGCAAACCTTATCGTCTTTACTTTTGGGTCTTTTGTAAGCTTTGTTAATAAATGCTCGCTTAGAAATCTCCCCACGCCCTTCACTTTCATTTTTAGATCTTTGCGCAGGCCTTCTATCCATGCGTCAGAATCAGAAAGCATAGTCAGTTTTTCAAATCCGACCAGTTTGCCTTTTTGGTCTATAGCTCCGGCAAATTCGCCTTTTTTATCTTTTACCCATGAATCGAAGACAAGGGGCATGTAGTCATTTCCTTCCCAAATGTTCTTTACTATTTCGAGCATTCTCGGCTTATCTTTAAGCGTAATTTTCCTTATTTTCAGATCGGTCAAAAAAACCTCTTTTAATGCATTACTTTTTTATTCAGTTTTTTGCTGTATTCATCTATCGAATAAACATACTTAGCCGCCAGCCTTTCCGGTCTTGATTCATCTCCGATTACTTTCTTTTTCTTAGATCTTTTTCCAACGGCAATAAGCGCGATAACATGCCACTCATCCGGAATGGAAAGTATTTTTTTTGTTTTCTCATGCGAATACCCGGCTAT
>DMTS01000056.1:6153-31584 GCA_003477045.1 Candidatus Delongbacteria bacterium | reverse complement strand
GCACAGACAAGTTCAGAAATCATCTTATCCGTAACTTCGATCTTATCCAGCGCTCGAAATGATCTTCTTTTCTGGATAGCTAATTGAACTTTCATTTTATCTCCCCGAACAATTTTCTGATCAAATTTTCTATCTCTTGTCTGATCACGCTTACAGATCCGTCGTCATTAATAATACGACTTGTTTTCTCGTCAATCAAGTAAATTATTTTTTTATCCGGATTCTTCGGGAATGGCAGCTTTTCAAGATTTGTGCGTAGGACTTTTAGGCTTTTAAATTTTTTCTGATAAATAAAATTTATAAAATCAGAATTTAATATAGACATTACCGATTTTATCGTATAGCCCTTTAATTTGGGAATCAGAATATTTGCGCTGTTGATCGAATAAATGCCGTCAGCATCATATGCAAAAACAAGTCTGTCTGATACGAATTTATAAAACAGTTTCTCTTTTGCTGAGAACAAATTATTCTTTGCTACCTGCTGAAATAAAGAAAAATCGTCAGACATATATTTCTTATTTCCCGTCAGATTAAACTGCCGGATATTTTTGCCTGTAATTACTTCAACATGATACTTTTCTGATATTTCATTACTCACGAATCTTTTGTTGTCGCCGGTTACGATGCCCATGCTCCATTCCGCATTGTTCTTTAAAGTGATATGCGGTCTGTTGTAGATTTTACTGATCGTTTCTCTATCATTTTCAGTAATAGTAATATTGAAAGTCTGATCTATATCTTCTAAAAATATGGCTTGAGAGATCTTCTGACCGCAAGCTTCGATCATATGTGATCTTTCCGGTAAAGTTTTTTTTATATCTATTCTGATCACGGCCGAGAATACTTTTGAAAAAACCCTCCCGAGCGGTTTTATTTTTATGATCGTCGTTCTTTCTGCAATACGTTTTCTTATGCAAGCGAATTTTTTTACATATAGAAAGGATTCTGGAAGAATGTAAGAAAGAATTCCTCCGGACTTTAAAGCTGTCAGTCCATATATCAGAAAATATTCAAGTGTATCTCCGGTTGTCGCTGTATGATAAATCTCTCTTAACTTTCTTTTGTGATTGTTTGCATATCGTGCTCCCCATGGCGGATTTGTAAAGATAAAATCAAATTTTTCTTTCTCCGGGTTCAATAGACTGTTATAGTGCCTGAGATCAATTTTTTCGCCGTTAAACCGATCAAGTTCTTTTTTCGCGATCTTTACTGCGTTTTTATCAGTATCGTAGCCGCAGATCTTAACATCTATCCCTGTACCTAAAATGTATTTAAGAAATCTGCCCGTTCCGCAGCAGGGATCGCAGACCGTTCCTTTCATGTCCTGCCTGTAATCTTCAATAATATCTTCGATCAGATTATCAGGAGTATAGAAAGACCCCTGTTTTGACTTCAGCCCGTCTGTTTTATCTGCCTGAAACCTTATATCATCAGATTGCAGTTCAACCCCTGCCGCTAAAAGCTCATGAGGGTAAGTCTTATTATTTAAATATGTTTTATTCGCTCTTAAATTCAGCTTGTTTAAAACGCCGGTTTCAATGTTTCTTTTTACCGATCTCACGGAAGAGTATAAAATCCCCTCATCCTTTTTTAAAATTATCCCGGCTCGTATCCAGTTTTGTACTGTAGCTGAAGATACGCTCAGTTCAGATGCCGCGTCGGATAGCGAGATATATTTTTCTTTTGTATTCATTTATATAGAAAATTCACAGCCGCAGTAATTCTGTCTGTAAAGCCCGTATTCGGCGCTGAGTTCAATTGATCTTTTGAATCCGTTCTTCTTTTTAAAATCCGAAACCAGGAATTTAATTCCGTAAGTTTCCGACAAATTTATTCCGGTACTGTTTATCACTTCTGCATTTTTATGAGGACTTACTGTCAGAGTTGTGGTAAAATAATCAAAATTCAGTTCCTTAGCCTTTCCAGCAGTTTTCGACAGCCTCAGATCAAAGCATTTTGAGCACCTTCCTGTTCCCTCTTTTTCTTCCTCATAACCTTTTGCGCAGGCTGCAAATTCTAACGGAGAGTATTCTTCATGAATAAACCCGATCTTGTTTTTTTTGTCAAAATCTTTTAAAAACTTTTCAAACTCGGTTAAGCGCCTGACATATTCCTTTTCGGGATAAATATTCGGGTTGAAGAAATAAATTGTGATATCAAAATTATCCCTGAGAAATTCAATAACGGAAGAGCTGCATGGCGCACAGCAGGCATGAAGGAGCAATTTAGGTGTCAGGCCTTCGAGCTTTAACTTTTCAAGTTCTTTTTCAAACACAGACTGATAGTTTATAGATGATCTCATGGATTATAATTTAGTTAGGATCTCATACCCCTGCTCGGTTACCAGAACCGTATGCTCGAACTGTGCAGAAAGAGAATTATCTTTAGTTTTTACGGTCCAGCCGTCTTTTTTTGAAGTTATGACTTCATACCTGCCTTCATTTATCATAGGCTCGACAGTAAAGCACATACCCGGTTTAAGCCTGATCTTGTTTAAAGTGGTATAAAAATGATAGACATGAGGGTCCTCGTGAAATTCACTACCGATCCCGTGGCCGCCGTATTCCCTCACGATGGAATAGCCGATCTTTGAAATATATTTTTCTATGGCTCTTCCTACCTCGAAAAGATACGCATCAGGCTTTACAGCTTCTATTCCGCGGTACATGGCGTTCTCCGTCCGTTCAACTAAAAGTCTCGCCGATTCCGACACATTGCCTATCATGAAAGTGGATGATGTATCGCCGAAATAACCGTCCAGGATGACAGTTATGTCCACATTCACTATATCTCCGCTTTTTAGTATCTGATCTTTATCGGGTATCCCGTGGCACACGATATTATTTACTGAAGTACATATGCTTTTCGGATATCCGTGATAGTTTAATGGTGCGGGAACTGCGCCGTTGTTTATTATGAATTCGTGGCAAAGATCATTTAGATTCCCTGTTGACTGGCCTTCTTTTACATAGGGCGCTATAAATTCGAGAACGCGGGCAGCGAGCTTCCCTGCGTTCCGCATTTTAGTGATTTCTGAACGGTCTTTTATTTTAATCATTTACTTCTGTTACTTTTTTACTTTTTTTGGTTTATACCCGTCATCCGCTTCAATTTCTTTAAAAAGATTAGCCATTTCTATAGCGGAGAGCATTGCATCCCAGCCTTTATTTCCGGATTTAGAACCGGCTCTTTCGATAGCCTGTTCGACAGAATCGGTTGTAAGCACTCCGAATATAACGGGTTTATTGCTTTCCAGACTTACATGTGCGATCCCTTTTGATACCTCTGCCGCAACATACTCAAAATGCGGGGTATTGCCTCTTATAACGGCTCCGAGACAAACGATCGCATCATACTTGTCTCTATGAATATTGACGAGTTTCTGAGCTGTAAGCGGTATTTCAAACGCGCCAGGCACCATGATCAATTCCAGATATTCCTTATCACCACCGTGCCTGATAAAACAGTCTTCTGCTCCGCCGATAAGCCGTGTCGTGATGATTTCGTTGAATCTTGAACCCACTATTGCTATTTTTAGCCCGTCAGCCTTCAACTGTCCGTTTATCTTCTTCATAACATACCTCTTTTTTTTAATTATTTAAATCTGTCTGATTTTCTTTTACCGGGATCGCGATAATGAATTCCGTACCTTTACCAGGTCCAGACTCAAAAGTAATCTTAGCCCTGTAGGGTTTTAAAAGGGAACGAACGCTGTCGAGCCCCAATCCGGTTCCGTTCGGCTCTTCGCCTTTTGCATCTTTAAACTTTGGTTTCGTAGTGAAAAAAGGGTCGAATATTTTATCAGCTATATCGTGCGGAATCCCTTTCCCTGTGTCTTTAATTTTAACAAAAATCGCTCCGCTTTCATAATACATCACAATATCCATCTTTTTAACAGGAGAATCCCACATTGCATCAACGCCGTTCTTTATTATATTCACAAAACTTTGCGAAAAATCTGAATACAGGCCATAGATCACTGGCAGGTCAGGCTGAATGCTGATATTTTTTTCTACCCTGTTCTTAAAAAACTGGTTCGCATAGAGAAATTCGATCTCCTGATTCATGACATATGCAAGATTAAGCGCTTCTTTACTTAACGATTGCTGATCTCTTGATTTTGACATCATGTTTTTTATTATCTTTGAAAGCTTGCTTACAGACTGGTCAATAAGCTCGAAGAATTTCATTATATCTGTGATATTATCGCTTATTTCCCGATCTTCTCCATATTTTTCCGCCAACTTATCTTTGAATTTGATAAGCCTTGAATGCTGGAGCTGCGCGCTGCTTTTTATTCCTGTTAGCGGGGTGCTCATATTATGCGCAACACCCTGAAGCATCATTCCGAATTCTGCCAGCTTTGACTGGTTTTGAAGTTTGAGCTCGAATGATTTGTTTTCGGACTCAAGTCTTTTCTGTTCGCGCATATCTCTTCCTATACCGAGGCTTCCAATAACTTTTCCGTTATGAACCAGAGATGAAATCGAAAGGTGGATAGGGATCTCTTCCCCGTTTTTAGCCTGATACAGAACTTCGCCTGTAAAATTGCCAGTACTTTCAAGAGATTTGAAAAGTTTTTTTATGTTTTCTTCCTGATCCTTATTTTTGACAAGGAAGTCAGCCACATGCCTTCCCATCATTTCATCCCTGGTATAACCAAGAATATTGAGAAGAGATGTATTGACATGGTTTATTCTTATCTTTGTGTCAGTACCGTAGATCGTATAAAGATCTGTCAGAGAGTTATATATTGACATGAAAATTGTGTTTACAGCAGAATCTTCAACTCTCAGTCTGAATGAGCTGAATTTGACAAACATTCCTACTATGTTATTGTTGTCGTCCAGGATAGGGTTCAATTTCATAGTAGTGGCGATGATCCTGCTTTTGTAATCTACGAGATCGGATCTTATGATACCGTCTTTGAATTTTTTTAAGAGTGCGTTCCTTATTATATTCTGAAATTTTATCTTATCCTTTTCGTGAATTGCATCCAAAATGCTAGTGCCGAAAAGTTCGGTTCTGGGTTTGTTCATCATTCTGCAGAATTTCAGATTGCAGTCGATTATTTTAAAATAATTGTTTATCTCCACATAAATATCCTGTGCGATATCAATGTAGTCCTGAGCTACTGATCCTTTTCTGACATATAATTCTTTAAATTCCGTCATAATCACTTCAATTAAATAACACTTCTCCTGTCATTTCATCTGGTATATCCAAACCCATTAACTTAAGGATCGTCGGAGCTATGTCACCGAGTTTACCTTCCTTAAGTTTTAATTCCTTGTCCGATATGAGAAAAGGCACCCTGTTCTTGGTATGGGCCGTGAAAGGGGTTTTACCGTCCATCATATACTCTGCATTTCCGTGATCGGCTGTAACTAAAAGAATATAACCGTTTCTTTCGGCCGCTGAAACTATTCTGCCCATACAGGTATCAACGGTTTCAACTGCTTTTTTAGCCGCCTCGAAAATACCCGTATGACCAACCATATCACAGTTTGCAAAGTTTAAAATTATCAGATCGTGAATTTTTTTATCCATTTCATCTACAGCTTTATCGGTGACCTGAAAAGCAGACATTTCAGGCTGAAGGTCATAAGTTGCTACTTTCGGTGAAGGAATAAGTATCCTTTCCTCACCTTCGAATTTCTTCTCGGCTCCACCGTTGAAAAAGAATGTTACATGCGCATATTTTTCTGTTTCAGCAATTCTTAGCTGTTTCAGCCCCGCTTTTGAAATTACCTCGCCGAGTATATTCTCCATGTGCTGTTTTGGGAACAGGGTTTTGAACGGAAAGTCTTCACGATATTCAGTCATGGTCACATAATCAAGTTCCAGTTCTTTCGTTCCTACTGAGCCGCTTTCAAGCGAATTTAATGCCGAACTTATTTCTCTTGCCCTGTCAGCTCTGAAATTATAGAACAGAACTGAATCGCCTCTGCATATTTTTGCCACAGGGACACTGTTTTTGTAAACGGCTGTAGGAGCTATAAACTCATCTGTAATTCCGCTGAGATATGACCTTCTGATTATATCCTCAGCTGATACATCTGGAGCTTGCAATGGAGGATCGGTCAGGATATCATATGCTTTTTTTATCCTGTCCCAGCGGTTATCCCTGTCCATAGCATAATACCTTCCGGAAATTGAAGCTATACGGGCGTTTGTATCCTTCAAGAATATTTCCAGATCATGAACGAAACCAAGACCGCTTTCAGGCGGAGTATCTCTTCCGTCCGTAAAAACATGAATAAATATTTTTTTAAGCGACCCCGAAGACGCTATTCTGACGATCTCCTTTAGGTGAACAATAGACGAGTGAACATCTCCGTCGGAAAGAAGTCCCATGATATGAAGAGATTTGTCCCTTTTTAAAGTATTTTCGATCAGATCAGAAAGAACCTGATTTTTTTCGAACTCGCCGTCTTCTATTGATTTGTGGATCCTTGCAATATCCTGAAATACTACTCTGCCTGCGCCTATATTAAGATGCCCGACCTCGCTGTTTCCCATCGTTCCTTTCGGAAGGCCTACATCAAACCCTGAGCAGACCAGCGAAGACGACGGGTAATCGGAGAATAATCTATCAAGATAAGGTTTGTTTGATCTAGATACAGCATTGAATTCGTAATCTTTTCCGATACCGTAACCGTCTAATATACACAGCATTACTTTTTGTTTTTTCAATTTAATATCCGAAGTAGATGCCCAGACCATAATTCATACCCTCAAAATTAAGATCAGGGACATTTTTTATAGATTCAAACTCGTTATTTATTTCACCGTTATCCGAAACAAATCCGTAAGTGTAGCCTACGGTGACCCCCACCGCTATCCTCGAACTCAAGAACATTCTCAATCCGTTATTCACGCCGAAAACAATCAGTTCCGAGGAGTAGTTAGCAGATCTGTTATAGTCATAAAGGTAACTGCCCGGATCAAATGAATCCCACATATCCCCGAATGACTGGTCTCCGTAATCCTGACTCAGGATGAGCTCGATACTGCCGTAGCTTCCGCTGAAAGATCCGAAATATTCAAAAGCACCGTATAATGATTTTCTATAATTAACTGTCAGTCCGAAAAAGGACATCCTGTAAGAAACGGATCTGTCAAGCTTTAGGCTGTCAATTTCAACTATTTTTTGAATTTGTTCTGAACCTGTAAAGTAATGAACGCCTATTCCGAAAGCTGAATTCGAGTTTCCGCATAACTCTCCACCGTATAAAAATACTGATTCTTCAAAACTGCCTGCTCCGAATTCTTTCACTTCATCATTTATTTCGCTGATAAAAGAAGGATACAAATTATATGTTCCGCTTATATACCCCTTACTGAATCCCTGGAACCGTCCCTTTGATCTGTTTTCCTGCGCACAAAGAAATACAGCCGTCAATATTAAAATTACAATTGTTTTTTTGTGCATACTGTTCCTGATCCTCCATTTTAAGAATTTAATTAATGATTATAAGCAAATCCTTTGGGATTATCAACAAAATTTACTACTTTTTTATATTGATTTATTCTTTTAATTTCTTATATTCACTGTATGCTCACAAAAAGTGCGCCTGAATAAAGAAAATATAGCCGGAGGTTTAGATGCGTAAATTCATTTTGTCCCTGATCATAGCGGTAATATCCTCATTTGTTATTTCCTCATGTACCCCGACCAGGGGCGTAACCGAGGCTAAATACGGTCCGGACGACCCGTCAAATAAGATCGTAATAGAAGAGGACCTCAGTAAAAGAGATATGATAGACGGCTATAGAATAAAAGTAGCTTCTGTAGATGCGGAAAAGGATGCTCTTATACTTGAAAAACAGATAGTCGAAGCCGTTCAGGAGCCGGTGTATATGGAATTTATAGTAGATAAATACATGGTCTATGCCGGGGACTGCCAGAATAAAGAAGAAGCCAACATTCTGAAAGACAAGCTTCTTGCGGCAGGATTTGATAAAGTTTATTCAGTTCCAAAAAAAGTTTATAAGAAAGAGATATCTCTCCCTGAGACTTCTGAACCTGCTTCAACCGTTACCGAATCAGTACCCGTAACGGAAAGAGACACTTTTAATAAAGTTATCGGATATCGTGTGCAGATATTTGCAGCTAAAGAGAAAGCGAACGCCGAAAAAATAAAAACGCTTGCAATGAAAGACATAACCGAAAGAATCTATATAATACTTGCAGACGACAATCTTTACAAAGTACAGGTTGGGGATTACCTCTCGAAAATTGACGCAGAAAAAATGAGAGACAAAATTAAATCTCTGCCGAATTACGCCGATGCATTTGTTCAGAATACTTATATTTTTTATGATAAGGCCGCTGACTCCGGCGAATATTACATTCAGATAGGAGCTTTTTCCACAAGAGAATCTGCCGATGAATTCATAGCTAAAAAGCTTTCCGATCTCGGATATACGAATGCAGTAGTTTACAATGAAAACAGCCTATTCAAGGTTTTAATAGGCGGTTATGCGACCAATCAGGAAGCTCTTGATATAAAAGATAAATTAAAAAATGACGGTTTTGAAGGTTCCTGGATAATTCAGAAGTAATTCCGGATTAAAATTTTCAAACACCCCGAACGGGGTGTTTTTTTGAAATTTTCTCTTGATAGTGTAGCGTTTTTACTATATATTGGAACACTGAAGTATTTAAAGAGGAATTGGTCATGAAAAAATTGTTCTTTCTATTAATGACGATCACAGTCGCTTCAATTTTCGCTCAAACCGATTTTGATCCTGAAAAAAATGTAGCTGTAAGCCACTGCTTCGACAGAACCGATTTGAAACCGGGAGATGATTTCAGTCTTCAGGTATCGATTGATGTCCCTTCAGGATATCATATAACCGAAGGCGAATATTTTTACTTCGACACAACAGGATTTCCTGAACTGGGAAAAAAGGGGAATAACACTTCCGGGAAAAGCACATACAAAAACGAACCTGTATATAAAGGTATAATCAACTACACATTCGAAGGCATTTATAAAGATTCTATTGATAAATCCATAAAAGTCGCTTATCAGATATGCTCGGAAACTGGTGACGAATCATGTTTTATGCCTGTTGAAAAAGATGTTAGAATAGACTTCTCGAAGTGGGACCCGTCAAAGTTCATAGATAAAAATGCAGCCCTTGAACCGGTTCCTGAAATTAAGGCTGATGAAAAAACGGTCGGAGATGTTTTTGATGCGTTCTCAGGTGATGACGATGAAATGACGCTCGAAGAAAAACTCGCTGCCATTCTTGAAGGCTCAGAAACATGGACGCTACTCGTTTTTCTGATAGCTTTTCTGGGAGGCATATTAGACAGCATGACACCCTGCGTTTATCCCGTTATTCCGGTCGTGATCTCATATATGGGAGCAAAATCCGAAAAGAAAAAATCAGCCGGATTCTTTCTGTCATTATTTTTCGTAATAGGCCTTGCCGTAACATATTCTGTCGTCGGGCTGCTCGCATCTTTTTTGGGAGGTATCTTCGGGGTGGGTGATATAGCCGCGAATCCTTATGTCAGAGTACTGATCGCATCGATCTTTACAATTCTGGCTCTGAGCATGTTCGGCGTCTGGGATATGAATATCATTTCTTCCGATCAGCAGACTAAATGGATGAAAAAAGGTAAGGAAAGCAAAGGTATCTTAGGAGCAATGATAATAGGAATGGTCAGCGGAGTCGTAGCCGCTCCCTGCGTAGGGCCTGTTCTTGCGGTTCTTCTCATCCATGTTGCTACCGCTGGAGATGTTCTATACGGCTGGCTCTTATTTATAGCTTTCGCTTTCGGTCTTGGTTTATTGTTCATTGTGCTTGGGACTTTTTCCGGAGCGATCAATGCACTGCCCCATGCGGGATCATGGATGGTGAAGATCAAGAAATTCTTCGGTGTAGTAATGATAGGCGCGGCTCTTTTCTTTATCAGCATCGTGATCCCTGATCAGCTGCTTAATTTTCTGATAGCTGTTCTTTCAATACTTCTTTCTATATACATAGGCGCATTTTCACCAATTAATAAAGATGAAGCCAATTTTTTCACATATCTTGGAAAATCTGTCGGGATTTTTATATTTATTATCAGTATAGTATTTGCGCTGAAAGCTCTTTCTCACTACACTTCTCTCCCTTTTTCAGCTGGCGGGACAGAAATAGAGAATATAAACTCTGAAAAACATGTGCCATTTGAAAAAACTGATTCAGATACTCTTATAATTGAAAGAGCTGTTGAGTCTGCAAAAGGATCCGGAAAACTGGTAATGGTAGATTTCTGGGCAGAGTGGTGCATGAATTGTGTGGAACTCGATAAAGTTACCTGGAACCAGCCTGATGTGATCGAATTTGCCGATAAATATTTTATTCCGATAAAGCTTGACTTTACGGATAAAGATAGCGATTTTTCAAAGAAGTACATTACCCAGTATAAGGAGTACGGCGCAACTAACATTCCTCTGATACTTTTCATGAACTCAGACGGTGAGGTTGAAGAAAAAATTCAGGGTCTTGTTGAAGGGGAAAGAATGCTGAAGAAAATGAAAAAAATTGTTTCTGATAAATAAAAGGAGAAGTTATGAGCAACGCTATAAAAGTCACAAAGTCAACTTTTGAAAATGAGGTTTTAACTCAGGCGCAACTTACTATCGTAAAATTTGGTGCAGAGTGGTGCGGCCCGTGCAAAAAACTCGATCCTATAATAGACGAGATCGTAAAAGATAACGGAGATGTTAAAGTATGTTATGTCGATATCGATCACGACGGGGAACTCGCTGCCGAGTACGGCATACTGTCTGTTCCCTCCACATTGTTTTTTAAACAGGGAAAAGTAATGTCGTCAATAATCGGTCTTGTTCCAAAAGCCAAGCTGCAGACTGCTATAGATCAGTATAAATAGTAAATTATCACAGCTAAAAAAAGACCGTTTCAAACGGTCTTTTATTTCTCCTCGAAATGTTCTACAGTATAAATTTCGATCTTAGGCTTGTTATAAAAAATAAAATCAGGCGACAAACCGGCTTTTCTGCAAAGATGACTGAAAAATTGTTCATGCGTGTATAGCTGATCCCAAACCTGCGGAAGAAAAGTGGCTGAATTGTAACTGTATGTCAGATAAACACCGTGCTTATTTGGAATGACCTTTTTCTTAAGATCTGAAAAATTTTCATAATCTATCAAGATCCTTTCAGATAATATTGAAATCTCGATTTTGATCTCGCTAAGCTCTGATCTATCAAGCGGAGCGAATCTGGTATCTCTGAAAGCCGAATTAACTGCATTTGAAATTATATCCTCATAAAGCGGCCTGTAAGCTTCAAGAGATCCTATGCAACCTCTAAGGTCATTTTTCTTCGTTAAAGTCACAAAACAGGCTCCGTCCGCCAGGATTTCAGACGGAACAGTTCCTTTATCTATAGTTTTTCTTATATCAGTCTGTTCGAAACGGCTTTTGATACTCTCTCTTGCAAGATTAAGAAGAAACAGCTTTGTGCTTTCACCGGTCATCAGTATCCTAAAAGTCTTTTATATTCGTTTTTGTCCTTAAGAACTTCTACTGCTTTTCTTATCTGAGGATCTCTCTGATTTATTATTCTGTACTTTTCCCTGTTGCCGTTTTTATAAACGCCAAATTCAATTGCTATATTCGACCTTATCTCTTCAATGTTATTCTCGAAATCATTCCCTCCGGATTTTTTGAAAACATCGAGAGTTTGTTTTATCTGCCTGATTATCTCTTCTGAATATTTGTTTTTTTCAGAGAATGAAAGGAGTGAGTCCGCCATGGTTTTACCGGAACTTACATATTCGAAGCTATTTTTCTTAATGTATTCCCTGAACTCATTTACAAGACCGTCATCAGCTGTTCCACTATATTTGAACTCAGGATTCTCGATATGAAAATCGTACATGAAATTACTGAAAAGATTGTTCATTTTCAGAGAAGACACATAATCGGAATATTTTTTGTCTTCGATCCTTACATCCGGAATTATTCCAACGCCTGAAGGCACTTTTCTGCCGTTGATGTAAGTTTTAAAAAAAACAGTATCGGTACCGTTGAGGGTTTTATCCCCGAAATAATCTTCTTTCTGAATAAGCCTGCCGCTGGCTGTATAGTATTTCCTTACCGTCACTTTCAGATTTCTTTTTTTCATCATTCCCACATCGAACAGCTGCTGCACAAGGCCTTTACCGAAAGAAGGCTCACCGATAATTACTGCTCTGTCGTGGTCCTGAAGAGAACCTGCAAATATTTCAGAAGCCGATGCGCTTGATCCGTTTATCAGGATCGCGAGGGGTATTTCGGTATCTAAAGGCGCAGTTTCTGTAAAATATTCATTATCAATTCTGCTGCCTCTTCCTTTAGTGGATACGATAAGCTTGCCTTTCGGAAGGAATGAACTGCAATGCTTCACGGCTGACTCCAGCAGTCCACCCGGATTGTATCTGAGGTCGATTATAAGCGATTTTGCGCCTTGAGATATCAGTTTTTCAAATTCTTTTGTAAAATCGTAATAGCTTGTTGCCGTGAACTGAGTAAGTTTAATGTAACCCACTTCATTGTCAATAACCTCAGAGTACGGAATGTTCTGGATATTGATCTTAGCCCTGGTTATGTTAAAGATCAGCAGTGATTCGGCACCTATCCTCCTGACTTTCAGTTTAAGCTTGGATCCTGCTTCACCTCTCAGGTAATCCGATGCGTCCTTTACAGACATTCCCTTTGTGTCCTTGTCATTTATATAAATGATCTGATCACCTGCCCGTAATCCCACCTTTGAAGCAGGCGTGTCATCCATAGGAGATATTACCGTGAGTCTCTTCTCGGGACCGCTCGTCCCCAGATAAATTCCTATCCCGCCGTAACTTCCTGTCGAAAGTTCGCTATAATGATCAATTTCAGATTCTTTAAGAAGAACCGTGTACGGATCTGTAACAGAAAGCATAGCATTGATCCCCTCGGTCATAAGCTCTTCTACATTCGCTGTATCTACATAATTTTCATTCAGCGTCAGAAGTATGTCAAAATACAGCTTGATGTTATCGGAGAGTTCTTTATAATAGTCAGTCGATTTGTCCTGTGCCGACAAAAATGTGATTGCAGTCAATAAAAATAGCGCGGTAAATCTTTTCATATAATATTTCTCGATTTTAATATTTTTTTTAACTGTTCAAATACCTTTTCTTTTGATTGTATGGCATCCATACGGAAAACTCTCTCCGGTTCGTTTTCGGAGATAATGATAAATCCGTTCCTGACTCTTTCGAAAAAATCTTTATCGGAAGATTCCATTCTGTTTATTTCCTCACCTCTCGACATCATTCTCGAAAAAGCAGTTTCAACCGGGATGTCAAGAAAGAAAGTTATGTCAGGCATATATTTGCCCATGTCTGTAGCAAAATGATTCAGCTGCCCGATTATTTCCAGATCAAGACCTCTACCGTAGCCCTGATACGCAGTGGTTGAATCTGCGAATCTGTCTAGGATAACTATGAAGTTATCTTCCAGCATCTTTCTTATTTCATCTCTAACAAGCTGTGTTCTGCTGGCTATGTAGAGCAAAAGTTCTGTCTCGCTGCGCATGGAACTGTTTTTATTGTCAAGAAGAAGTTCCCTAATTTTTTCGCTTATATTATTTCCGCCGGGTTCTCTCAAAACAACAGCTTTTTTATTATGCCTTTTTAATTCGTCTGTCAACAAAGCTATCTGTGTGGATTTCCCGCAGCCGTCTATACCCTCAAAAGATATGATCATTTTATTATCACTTTAATTATTCTGTTTCTTAGCCGGCATAAGCACCTTTACCACATCAGGAATTATTATGGTGTCGCTAATTCCTTTTCTGCTCAACAGATTCTGATATTCAGCTGCTTCATCTTTGTTCCTGAATCTTCCCACTCTAATTTTGTAGAAGGGATTTTCGAATATTAAAATCACATTCTCCTCCCCAAAATTTTCTACATACATCGCTTCTCTTTTTTTTGCTTCATTAATATTGCCGGTCTTAAACACCTGCAGTCTGAAACCGTTCACATCCTGATAAACGCTGTCTGCAGCCGGTAGTACTGCCGGCTGGAGTTTTGTTTCGAAAAGCTCAGGAATGTCGGTCTTTGCGTAAATACTTACCGGTGAGCTTTTAACAGTGTCGTTCTTAAAGTAATCGATACCATAGAAGCCGGATGATGCCTCTAAACGCAACACCTCTCTTCCGGCAGTAGTAATAATGCAGGTTAAAAATACTGTTAACAATAGCTTTTTCATTTAATAATACAGATTTTTAAGTCTGTTCAAATCCTCAATAAGATCTTTATCGAGCTTAAGCAGCTCTTCTCTATAAGTTTTCATGATCTGGTTGTATTTTTCATTTTTGGGTTCTTCTTTGATCTTTTTTGAATAGTACTGGAGTTCTTTCTTTATTGAAGCTGCCGCGAATTTGAATTTGGCGCGTGCAAAATTTACCTGTCTTTCGTAATCTTCAGGATCTTCGCTCAGATATTCTGATAAAGCCATCATTTTCTCTTTATACTCTTTTGACGGAAGATTCAGTTCGCTAAGAATCTTTGCTATCTTCGGGTCTTTATCCTGATAATTAAGATCCAGCTCGTTTTTTACTTCAGGTTTTACTTTAATTATGTCGGAATAATCCGTCAACTTGGCTTTATCCTCTGCCGCTTTTGACTCGGTAATAAAACTCTTTGTCAATGAATCGAGGCTTTCTGTAATATCTTCTGAGAAACTTTTTTCTTTATTAAGGACTTCTTCGCTGAATTTATGTTTTTTAAAATTTTCTTCAGCGGTCTCGAATGATATCTCGGGCACCTGAATGTCATCTGATGAATTGATCTTGCTGAAATACTCATCCGGATCAAAAGCTTGTCCCTCCTTCAGCGGTTCAGGAGCGGAGTGTTTAATTTCCTTTTCGGGGGTTTCAGGTATTATTTCCGGAGCAGCTGTAGCCGGCACATTCATTCTGATAAAATTCTTTGCGTCCTGGTCGAATGGGTCATACTTGAGCAGCTCGTTCAAAATATCGATCTGAGCAGCTTTATTTCCTTTAGCTTCTTCGAGGACTGAAAGATATTTCATAGCCTTTACGCATGTTTTATCTTTTTTTAAAGCTCCTTTAAAAAGCATCTCCGCCTGATCGAATTTTCTCTGATTGAAAAACATTTCTCCAAGAACCAGCTCACCGGTAGAATAGTCCGTGAACAGGTTTATATTATCCTTCAGTATTTTTAATGCCCTGTCCTGATTCCCGTACTCTCTGATCAAATCCGCATAAAAAACGAAAAATCTTTTATCTTCCTTAAAAAGTTTTTCGATCCTGCCTGCTGTGTCTTTCATTGAGCTGTTCATTTTTGGTCTCTTTAATTTACTTATTAAAATTCTTCGGCTACATTTACAAGTTTATGCCTTTCGATTATAAAAATATGACCTTCTTTTTCTGAAATTATTTTCAGTTTTTTGAATTTGCTCATAACTCGTATAGCTGTTTCTATAGTAGTGCCGGTCAGGTTCGCAATTTCCTGCCTTGAAAGTTTCACTCCGAGCTTTATTCCTTCGTCAGTTTTTTCGCCTGTGTTTTTTGCGAACTGTATTAAATGACGGGCGATCCTTCTTTCAACTTTTTCGAAAGCCATGTTCTTCAAACTCTGATAAGCTTCTAAAAGATGAGCATCAATGATCTCTGCATAACTTTTGAAAAGTTCAGGTTTTTTATCAAGGAATGATAAAAAATCGTTTGTAGAGATTTTCGCAACGACTGAACTTTCCAGCGCTTTTGCGCTGTATGCGCATTCAGGGTCCCTTTTAAATATAAGATTATTGTCAGAGATCAGATCGTTGGATGATACTATCCTTATTATAAAATCCTTTCCCGCGGATGAATGAGCAAGTAGCTTGACCCTGCCTGAACAAACAAAGTAAACCCAGATACAGGAATTTCCCTCTTCGAACACAAATTTGTTCTTCGAAACATTCTCGACATGAAATTTATCTTCGAGTTTATTTAATTCTTCAGATTTAAGCAGTTTGATAATCGGAAGTTCTTTTAGATATTCGATTTTTTCTTTCATGATCTTAGTCCCGCATCTTACTTTTTGATAAATTCCTTCTGCTGCTTTTTTAGTCCTGATATTTCGTTCAGGATCTGGTTCTGCCTATCAGCGTCGGCAGTGTACTTAAGCTCAGAGTTCAGATTTTTTATCTTTTCCCCGATCTTTCTTGCCTTCATCTTAAAAAGATTATCAGAGAAAGCTTTTTCCATTTTCTTTCTTTGAGTTTCGATTTCCGCATTATCCGTATCACCGGAAAACGCTCTGTCCTGCTCGATAACAAAACCTATCATAAAATCCTTGAATTTTTCATCAAAGTCAAATAAAATATTATTTAATTTTATCTGTTCACCTTCTTCAAACAGTTCGTAAATTCTTCGAAACAACCTTGATATGTCGTCGTTCTTAAAATCCTCTTCGCTTAATTCTGTCAGAAATTTCTTTCTCGATGTCTCATCGGAAAGCATAAGGTATGCAATGCTGAATTCTATCATATCGTCATTTCTGGCTATATATTCCTGCTCTTTTTCATGCTTTGTTCTATTTTTTTCGGTATGGTCATTACTGGTATGCAACAGCTCTTTTTTTAGAATCGCAAGATCTATACCGAGTTTTAATGCAGCCTCCTTCATGAACAGATCAAGCGTGATCATGTCTTTTATTTTTTTTAATGTGCCTATCACGGCTTTTGCCGATGAAACTTTGCTGTTCGGATCTTCAGGATTATCACCTCTGTGAAGCAGAATACTCAGCTCAACTATGTTCATCGGATCATCCATCAGCATTTTAAGCTCAGGAGACCCTCTCTCGTATAAAAAGCTGTCAGGATCTGATTCTTCCGGCAGTATAACTATAGAAGGTATTACACCGCATGAAATAAGTATCTCTGAAGTTCTCAGCGCTGATTTTCTGCCGGGTTCATCCCCGTCAAGAAGAACAGTGATCTTATCTGAATTTCTTTTAATTAGAAGCGCATGACTTTCCGTGAATGCCGTGCCGCATATAGCCACAGTATTTGTGAATCCGAATTTGTGCATGGAAATAAGATCTATGTTCCCTTCAACAAGTATTATTTCTTTTGATTTTCTAATTGTGTCCATGGCCTGATAAAGACCGTATAGAACATTGGTTTTTTTATATAGAGAAGTTTCCGGGGAGTTTAAGTATTTCGGCGGAATTTCATCGTCGAGAGTTCTTCCGCTGAAAGCGACAACATTCCCCATCTGATCATAGATCGGAAATATGAGCCTGTTCCTGAACTGATCGTAAACATTTCCCTTCTCATTCTTTTTTCTTAATCCCGCTTCTACAAGTACATCGTCATTATAGACGCTGAATCTCTGATCGGAAACAAGAAGCTGCCAGTCATCCTGAGCGTAACCTAGCATGAATTTATCTGCATATTCACGGTCTATCTTTCTATCGTTAAGATATTTTATAACGCCTGAATTTTCTTTTCCGTATTCTCTGATCAGATTTTCATGGAAAAAATCACATGCATTTTTATTTAAAATCCTCAACAGTTCTTTCTTATCGTCAGAAGAGGGATCTTTTACACGGTCTCCGTATGTTTCAACGATCTCAATTCCGTATTTTGTAGCAATATGCCTGATCGCATCGGGATAAGAAACATTATCGTACATCATTACGAATTTTATGGAATCTCCTGAAGCTCCGCATCCGAAACATTTGAATATCTGCTTTGATGAAGATATCATGAAAGATGGTGTTTTTTCGTCATGGAAAGGACATCTGGCTTTATAATTCGATCCTGCTCTTTTTACATCGATCCTTTCGCCGATGATATCTACAATGTCAGCTGTATTCTGTACTTTTTCTATCTGCTCGCGGGAGATCATCTATGCCTTAAGATATAATTATTTAGTATTTTTGAATTTCATCATTTATAATAACTAGTTCCACACAGGCCTGACTGAACATATCCTCTGATTCCTGGCCGCGCTGATATTTCCTTTCGACCACTACCCTTTTTATACCGCTGTTGATTATAAGCATCGCGCATGTTCTGCACGGCGTCATCCTGCAGTAAAGAGTAGCGCCTTCGATCGAAATCCCGAGTTTAGCCGCCTGACAGATAGCGTTCTGCTCTGCGTGTACCGTTCTAACACAGTGCTCGGAAATGCTTCCGTCCTCATGTAGCATTTTTTTGAACTGATGGCCGGCCTCGTCGCAGTGCGGCAGTCCGATCGGAGAACCCACATAACCTGTTGTCAGAATCTGTCCCTTACGGGCTATTACGCATCCGCTTCTTCCTCTGTCGCAGGTCGCTCTTTTTGAAACAGCATTCATGACTTCCATGAAATACTGGTCCCATGTCGGCCTGATATATTTTTCTTCGCTCATTTTTACTCCGCTGATCCTTTTATTCTCCAAGTTTCTCAACAGCCGCTTTTAATCTTGCTGCTGTCTCAGCCTTACCTATAATATCCGCAATTTCGCTCGCGCCTCCGGGGGTTGATAATTTTCCGGACAGAGCTATTCTTACAGGCCACAGAACGGCTCCGCTCTTGCATCCCTCTTTCTGAATAAGTTCATTCATTGCCGAGAAAACGGTTTCATTGTTCCATTCTGTTACCGTATCAAAAACCGGAATTATCTTTTCAAGCATAATTTTTGCTGTAGCCGGATCTGATTTCATTTTTTTGTTTTCATACAATGAAATATCGTAATCCGGAACTTTTAGAAAAAAATCGGTTTTGTCTTTGATCTGAACAAATGTTTCCAGCCTTTCATGAATAAGCTTTCCTATCTTCTCGATATCATACCTTGATGAAAGGTCTTTCGGGTAATATTCCGAAGCTTTTTTCTGAAACTCTTCGAAAGGCATTTTTTTTATGTGTATATTATTCAGCCATGTCAGCTTGTCTCTTGTGAATATCGCGTTCGATCTGTTTATCCTTTCAGGAGAAAATTTTACTATCAGATCGTCTAAGGTAAAATACTCCTCCTCGGTACCCGGATTCCAGCCCAGCATGGCAATATAGTTGATTATCGCCGAAGGCAGATATCCTAGGTCGAGAAGATCCTGGAATGAAGCGTCTCCTTCCCTTTTGCTCAGCTTTTTTCCGTCTTCTCTCATTATATGCGGCAGGTGTATGTATTCGGGGATCTTCCATCCGAAACTTTCATAAAGTAAATTATATTTAGGTGCTGAAGAAAGATATTCATAGCCTCTGACTACATGTGATATTTCCATCAGATGGTCGTCTATCACATTGGCAAAGTTGTAAGTCGGAAGACCGTCGGCTTTCATTAAAACCTGTTCGTCAAGCGTATTATTCTCAACAGTTATTGCGCCGAAAACTATATCGGTGAATGTTGTGGTCCCCGTTTCCGGTATTCTCTGCCGTACAACGCAGCTTGCAATCTGATCAGTTTTAGCTTTGATCTCCGATCCTGTAAGATCTCTGCACTTATCCCTGAACGGTTTATCCGGATATCTTTTTGAAAATTCGTCCCGATCCCGATCGAGTTCTTCTTTCGTACAGAAACATCTGTAAGCTTTGCCCATTGATATAAGTTCTTCAATATGCTTTCTATAGATGTCTCTCCTTTCACTCTGAATATAAGGCCCGTATCCGCCGTCCTTATCTGGACCTTCGTCATATGAAATCCCGGCGAGAGACAGGCTGGAATAGATCACTTCAACTGAATCTTCCACTGTCCTTTTCTGGTCAGTATCTTCTATCCTCAGAAGAAATTTCCCGTTGTTCTTTTTTGCGATAAGATATGCATATAATGCCGTTCTTAAATTCCCGATATGCATGTATCCCGTCGGGCTCGGGGCAAATCTCGTTCTAACCATTTTTCATCCTGATTGATTTAGCCTGTTCTTACAACCGATAAGATATGATTTCGCGATACAATAATCAAGCTTATTATATCTGACATCGAAAAAAAAACAATTACTTTTTCTTTTGTATTTACCGAATATTATTATTATTATTTATTTGTGACGGCAATCACAGCAACATTGTTGAGATCCGGTTATTTTTGTTGCAGATTGTATAAAAGGAGATCTAAAATGAAAAATCAAATCAGCGCCCTAATTATTCTTATCACAGCGGTTTTCTCAAGTATATATTCTGCTGATGAGTGGAGCGGGTATGTGAATATTGAATCAGACTATGTTGTAGGGAGCGGTAGCCTTCTTGTCGTTTATCCGGGAACGGTTGTAAGGTTTGCCCACGATGCCAGACTGATCATTGAAGGTCAGCTGCTCGCTGTTGGAACGGCCGAGGCTATGATAAAATTCACTTCTTATGAACCGGAATTTTCAGAATTTGATTACTGGGGCGGAATAGAATTTTTGGGAGCTGCGCAGGATACTTCAAGAATTGATTATTGTATAATAGAAAATATCGACAGACGAGACGGAAAAGGAAGTCTTTTTCTGGAGTACTCACTTGTTAATATCAAAAACTCTCTGATCCACAATAATAAAGCAGACACAGGCGGAGCGATCAATATCAACAGTTCTTCGGTTAATATCACCTATAACAGGATCGAAAATAACACTGCATTATACGGTGGAGGAGCGATTTACATCAGTAACAATATTGATGACAGATTCACTGATTCATTCATTTATAAGAATGTGATTATCAACAACAGGGTCACTTCGCTTGAATCACCGACCGCCGGCGGAGGGGGAATATTTGTAGATGAGATTGAATCGTACAACTCGCTTATCAGGATTCAGGAAAACGATATAGTGTCCAATTCACTTTACAACATTGAGGGTGTAGGCGGAAGCGGAGGCGGAATTCTTGTTAGAACAAAACTGAAATATTCTGTTCAAATACTCGGCAACAAAATCATGTACAACCGTTCTTTTTACGGTGCAGGATTGACTGTTCTTCACAAATCAACTTCAGAGATACTGCCGGTTGTGATAACCAATAATATCATATCAAATAATACCGCATCTGATTATTCGGGCGGTGTCTATTATAATACGGATCAGCTGGTCAACCCGTCATCCATAATTTTTGAGAATAACGACATCGTAAATAATCTCAATTTAAACTCAAAAACAGGAGCCGGCGGATTCTATGTAAGATACAGCGCAACCATTGGTAATTACTTTTTGATAAAAAACTGTATTCTCTGGAATAACAGCATGGCAGGAATACCGAACGATGCAGCGGCATATCCTTCAATTTATCCTGGCGCATTTGTCATTTATTCCAACTCCACGAATTACATTGAGGGGACGGGCAACATTTCTGCCAATTCGCTTTATCAGCGAAGTGTGAATTATTACGGCTGCGAGCCATATGAGAACTATTTGAGAGGCGACTATCACATATCTCTTGAATCACCATGCGTTGATGCCGGCGATCCGAAAACGATATCGGTCGAACCGGACGGAACTACTGTTAATATCGGAGCGTGGGGGAACACATTCGAAGCAACAACTTCGAAATTTGAAACTATTATTTACAAAGACCCGATAAGCATTTTGGTCAAAACGGGCGAAACAATAAAACTGGACTGCAGAAATACTTCAAAAGAAATAAGATTAAACGATGTGATCGTAGAGGACGGCGGACAGATATTCGTAGCTCCAAGTATGTATGATCCGAACATCTATATTACAACTCTTGAAACTTATGGTAGAAAAATCGGAGATCAATATACAACAAGAATTCAGAGAATGACAACCTTAGAACAGAGCGAAGTTAATATCCTGAATATCACAAATATCAATTGTACCGGCGTGAAATTTAATGAAATGGCCGTTGCCGTGGCTTCAAGCAATACCTCATATCTGAACGACTCCCATATATATGTTTCCGATTACGATTCTTCCCTTACGGGATTAAACATTCAGTCTCCCGATGCTCAGATCTTAAATAACACGATCGACAATTTCGGAATAGGGATTTATTACGGATACCCAAAAAAATCAGATAAAGCGACAAAGGGAAGAATATCTAACAACACGATCAGTTTCGATGTGGATACGGCTTCCAAAGGAGAGACAAAAGCGAAGGGAATAAAAGTTGAAAACTGTGACAGTACCAAGGTTACCGGAAACACGATAAACAACCCAAATGAAGGTGTCGAAGCCTCTGCTTCTTCGGGAAGGATCTCAAATAATACAGTAAGTTTTGATGCGGACACAGCCACGAAAGGAGTGGTTTTGAAGAGAGCCGTTTATCTTTTCGGCGGGGCATATTACGAAGTTGATCATAATAAAATAAACTGCGATGACATGACCACTCCTGAATTCCGCGCCATAGATGTCACAGATTCGTATATAAATGCGCACTATAACATTATAAGTTTCAGCGCAGGATATGATCCCAAACTTCTCAGGTACGGATTCTATACTTATAACCTTCTTGACAACTCGATCTTTATCAACAATACAGTTTTCAATTCAAATTACGGGATAATGGATTATTACACTCCCTACAACATAAAACTTTACAACAATATTTTCTTCGGTCCTTATTCTTCGTCCATATCAGGAAATCGGAGAAATCTGGTGCTTTACAATAATGACATTGTCGGAAGTATAAACTGGGAAGCTGTAAAAGATGAATACGGCACAATAGCGGCTGATCCTCAATTCCAGTCTTCAAAGATCAATGACTACTACTTATGGCGGGATTCAAAATGTATAGATGCGGGAAGATACGAACCTGATTATCACTCTTACAATGTTAATTTTTATGGCTCTGCTCCTGACATCGGCGCTGTTGAGTTCTATCAGGAATCTTATTTTTACGCTCCTCAAAACCTGACAAGTTCAGTAATCGGAACTACTTTGACCCTCAACTGGTCAGCCGTTCCTGACGCACTTTCTTACAACATTTACAGGTCCGATACCCCCTATGGTACTTTTACATTACTAATAAATACTGCCAACACTTATTGGTCTGTTTCAACTTCTGCCGGAGCAAAATATTTTTACCGCGTAACGGCATATAGAGACGGAGTCAAAGCTGAGGCTGTGATCGAAGATGACAATGAAAATGAAATAACGAACACCGGCACAACCAAAAGGAAGATCAGCATTAATAAAAAAGAAAGTTTAAAATAACAAACTGGGGAGTGTGTTATGAAAAAGTTTATTCTGACAGCCGTTCTGCTAAGTATGGCGTACGCTTTTTCCGCAGACATAATCTGGCGGAAATATAAAGAGATTATAACAGATGTTACGATCAGTTCGACCGACAACTTAATCATCGAAGCCGGAACTACTGTCAGGTTCGCGCCGGGGGTATCCGTTACTGTTTACGGTCAGATCACATCGAACGGTACAGAAACCGAACCCGTGATACTTGCCGCACTCGACAGAGTTACAACAGAATGGGACGGTATAGTTATCAATTCAATGTCAGGAAACAATGTGTTCAATTACACCTCCTTTAACTTCATGACCGCTCCTATCGGATCGGGAAACGGCGGACTTTCCATTTTCCAGTCTAACGCCAGTTTGAACTACTGTAAATTCATAAACTGCCACGGCGAGGCTGGGGGAGCTATAAAGATCACAGGCGGAAATGTTACGGTTCAGAATACTTATTTTACGCTTAACGGCTCTCCGAATGGAGGCGCTATACATATTTATAATGATTCGAATGTGCCTTCTCTGATAAATATCAATTCCTGCCGGTTTCAGAATAATGACGGATGGAATAGCGGTGGAGCCATTTACATAAAGGATAATCCGGCTTCTGCGGATTCAATGGAGATCAATATAACACGATGCCTGATGTTCGATAATCACAGCAGCGGACTGGGCGGAGCAGTATTCTATCAGAATGAGGGAAAAATAGACGCAGATATTTCCAAATGCAGAATACTGAGAAATACTTCCGACTGGGGTTCGGCTATATATGCCAGATTCCAGCCTTTCACGCCGGGAATAATACCTCCGCAGAAATTCGCGAACCTGCTTATTTATAAGAACGCAGGCTCGCAACAGTCGGGTGTTTATATTGATATGGGACAGACCGTGAATCCGTTGGATCTGAAATTCACGAACTGTACTGTCGCGTTCAATTCTATAATGCCTCAAAAAGCTGAAATGATGTTTACATCAGGAATATATATTAAATCCGCAGGCAATCCTGCAAAGATTGAAAACACTACGCTTTGGGGAAACACAGACAATGTCGGAATCTGCAATTTCTGGATAGATGATGACTCAAATCCTCCTCTTGCTGATATATTCTGGTATTGCGACATTCAGAATTTTGAAGGCGGTAACAATATCAGCGCTCCGCCAGTATTTATCAGACCGCCTCAGAACTCACTTCTGGAAGTGTTCGATGTTGACAGATACGACATGCATGAAGCACTGGGCTCCCCGGTTGTAAATGCGGGAGATCCCGGTCTTTTCGATCCTGACGGCACAAGGCTGAATATCGGCGCTTACGGCGGAACTGCCGAAGCTACAAAGGCCAATCCATCAACAGTATTCCCTGTACCAAATACAGATGTATCTGTAGCAGCCGGAGCAGCAATGGTTCTGGATTTTCAGGGTAAAGCCGGAGAATTTCTCTTTAATAACATAAATATGGGTCCTAATTCTCAGCTTTTCCTAAAATCGGCAGAAAATGCCAATATTCTGACTCAAACCCTGTCCACTCCACCGGCTACTCATACGGAATTCGAAGGATATGTTTCGATCGAAGCTTCAAGAGACGCAAATACCGGAGATCTT
The DNA here is from genome assembly GCA_003477045.1 of Candidatus Delongbacteria bacterium. GTDB lineage: Bacteria > UBA4055 > UBA4055 > UBA4055 > UBA4055 > UBA12480. The sequence goes on along the minus strand of DMTS01000056.1, from coordinate 6,821 downwards.
TCAGTTGCTCAGGGACTTACAGTAAGCGACAATGCCTCTATAAACAACGCGAACTTATACAATGTGATGCTAAATATAGACAAAGCCGGCCTTGCTTCTTCAGTAACAATTAAAGATGCCAAATTCTTCTCTGAAGCTCAAACGATATCTCCTTATGCAGTAAACATAGTCGAAACCGATATGATAACAATTGAGAACTCTAAGTTCGTTGATTATCAAAGCGGAATATGCGTCGGGCTGCCGTGGTCGGGAACGACAGGAAAAGCCGCAAAAGCTTCAGGAAGAATAGCCAACAATACTATTAGCTTTGATCCTGATGTCGCTTCGAAAAGTTCTAAAGCATTGAAAAGAGTTGGTATTGAAGTCAATAATGCCAATATTGACATTGAAGACAATGATATTGAAGGCGGAGACGAAGGGATAGTTATGAAATCCAACTCCAGCGGAAGAATATCGAACAACACTGTTTCATTTGATGTTGATACTGCTTCAAAAAAAGGTTTGTTCCCTAAAATAGGTATTCTTCTTTCCGAGTCTATATCATCCGATATCTCCAATAATTTAATTATTAATGAAGATGATACATTAGACAGCGTCACGGGTATCGAGATAAATCTTTCAGAGGCTACTGTCATGTACAATACTCTGGGCTTTGAGAGTTCAACAAC
>DMTS01000056.1:0-6114 GCA_003477045.1 Candidatus Delongbacteria bacterium | reverse complement strand
TATAACAACTGCTTTATTGACAGCCTGCCGTCAGGAATAATCGGATCAGATAATATATCCGTTAATCCTCAGCTGAACGCACCGGGTTCGCAGGATTTTACGCTTGACTCGGAATCGCCATGTATTAACGCCGGCCTGGTAATTGACGGAGTACATGTTTTTGATGCCGGTAAAGCTGTATTCTATTACGGAACGGCACCCGACATAGGGGCTGAGGAACTTTATCAGGAATTGATTACACCATCGATTGGTACTACTTCAGTAACAGGAACAGATTTTACTTTCAGCTGGGATCCGGTTCCGGGATTTTTCTATGAAATCTATGCTTCGGACAAGCCATACAGCGATTTTAGCTCGATCGGAACAACAACTAACACATACTACACCGCTTCAATTTCTACTTCGAAAAAATTCTATTATGTGATCGCCACTACTGATCCTTCTAAATCGGGTTCGATTATACAGCCTGAAGTGACAGTAACCGATAAAAAGACGGAAATAAAACCTGACGAACCATCAAAAAAGAAGATCAGAATTAACCGGAATTCTGACAGGTAAAAATAAGCTTCTTTCGAAAAAAGCCTCTTATTTAAGGGGCTTTTTTATTTGAATAAATCTTTTGAATAATGTATATTTCAAAAATATATGAATTTCTGCAAACGGAGCCAGCTATGAAAAAAATTATCGTTACCGCACTTATTTCTGTTGTTTTTATATCATTTTCAGCTACGGTCACATGGAAAGGCTATAAAGAGATTTTGTCCGACTATACCGTAAATACATCCGATCTTCTGATAATTGAACCCGGAGCACTGATAAAGTTTTTGCCGGGAGCCAAGCTTATAGTTAACGGCGAAATTAAATCTAACGGGACAGCAGGAGAGCCTGTCACTTTTACTTATCTCAACAGCGGAGACCCTCAATGGGGAGGAATTATTATAAGCTCTTCATTGTCGAATAACGAGTTTCTTTTTACAAACTTCAGTTTTATGTATCCCGAATATCTTTCAGACAATGCCGGTATAACGGCTACAGAATCCAATCTGAACATATCTTTCTGCCGTTTTACAGACTGCACAGGCGAATCGGGAGGAGCATTAAAGATAGACGGCGGGAGCGTAAGTGTAAGTAATTCTTACTTTTACTACAACAGAGCAAATATGGGTGGAGCTGTCTGTGTTCTGAACAATTCTTTAAGCCCGAGTTCAGTTACAATTGACAAATGCACTTTCGACCAGAACACCAGTACTTCTGAAGGCGGCGCGATATATATAATGGATAATTATAATTCCGGAAGCATGAATTTAAACATAACCGGATCGGATTTCAAATATAATAACTCAGGCATCGGCGGAGCTGTTTTTTACCAGAACGAAAGCAAAATAACCGGAAAAATATCAAGATGCAGATTTTTCGGAAACACCTCGGGAGAAGGCAGCGCGATTTACAGCGTTTTCATGACCTCTGCGCCGGACAATATTCCATTTCAGGAATTTTCAAATCTGCTCATTTATAAAAACACTTCTTACATTCAGTCCAGCGTGCATATCGACATGGGTCTTACGCAGAATCCTCTTAACCTGAGGTTCACCAACGCTACGGTCGCGTACAATATTATAATGCTGGCCAAATCAAAACAGGGCAATACATCAGGTATATATATCAGATCGACAGGAAATTTCCCGGCTGTAGAAAACACTATCCTCTGGAACAATACCGATGAGACTTTTACTCCGAGCAATTACTTTATTGACGACATATCCTCTCCCCTTCCAGACGACATTTTCAGCTACTGCGACATACAGGATTACAGCTATGGCGGAACGAATTTCAGTCTGGGGCCTCTCTTTATAAATCCGCCGGTTATAGCCGAGGCATCAGATTTCGATCTTGATAAATACGATCTGCATGAATCTCTTTTTTCCCCCTGCGTAGATTCGGGACATCCGTATCTTTACGATCCCGACGGCACAAGGCTGAATATCGGCGCTTACGGAGGTACACCTGAAGCCGCCAGAACTTATTTTTATCTTACAGATGACTATACCGTTCCTGACAACAGAGCCGCGATACTTGTAGCTGACAAAGGTAATTTCTATATGGATACTTTGACGCTGGGAGTTAATTCTCAGCTGTTCATCAAAGCTGCTGAAAGTACCGAATTCTATATCAGATCCCTCACTACACCGACAGGAAAATTTGACGGGTTCTGCTCAATAGAACCTCTCAGGGAACGGGAACAGAGCCCTTTACCGGCACACAATTTCAATGTATCGGAAAACCTGACTCTCCACAATACTAAATTATATAATGTAACAGTCAAGGCTCAGAAATTAGTTAATCCCTCAGCGGTTTCAATTAATAACTTAGACCTTTATGCAGATACTCTGAGCACCGGGACTTTCGGCCTTGAAATAATAGATCAGGATTATGCAGAAATTGAAAATTCGAGTATTTCCGGCACAATAAAAGGCGGGATAAAGATCAGCAGTACCTTTAAAAGCGATAATGGCAAGGCGTCATCAGGGAGGATCTCAAACAATACTATAAGTTTTGATGCTGATTCCGCCACAAAAAAATCAGGAACCGCAAACAGAATCGGCATCGATGTGACAAATGTATCGGCCGATATTGAAGGAAATAATATCGACGGCGGAGACGCCGGGATCATGATGAAGAACGGCTCGGGAGGCAGATTGTCGAACAATTCGATCAGCTTTGACACCGACACCGCGACAAAGGAGGATATCCCTTATAAAACCGGAATTCTGATAACCGACAACTCTGATCCGGGCGAGATCTCAGGCAACAAAATAGTCAGCTATGACGGGCTTAGCAATTCCGTTACAGGTATTGAGATCAACGGATCAAAAGCCGATATTATGTACAACACGATCAGTTTTGAAAATATGGATCCGGCTGCCGTAAGAGCCGGGATAAAGATAGTTAACGCTGCGGATACGGTTAATGTTTACAACAATACGATTTATAATACTCTGCAGGGATTCTTTATACTTCACGACACAGGCTATCAGCCGGTAAACATTATAAATAATATCTACTGGTCGAATCAGCCGACAAGCCTGACCGTAAATGATACGCTTGGCGTTAAATTTTTTAATAACTGTTTTATCGACAGCACAAATATTACGGGTGGAGGCAATATTTTCGTTAACCCTGAATTCACTCTGCCGTGGCGCAGCGATTATACTCTCAATTCTACCTCGCCATGCATAAATGCTGGAATGATCATTGACGGAATACACGCATTTTCCGCCGGAAAAACAGTTTACTATTACGGAACGGCTCCGGATATGGGCGCTTACGAATTCTATCAGGATATTCTTGCGGGACCCGTTGTAACGACTTCCGTCACCGCCACTGATTTTACCTTCAGCTGGAATCCGTTTCCCGGATTTAATTATTATAAAATCTATGCCTCTGACGATCCCTTCGGAACATTTATTGAGATTTCGCACACGGCTGACCTGTTTTACACGGCCCCTTTAAGCTCAGCAAAAAAATTCTATTATGTCACTGCCACAAATGATGCCCCGTAAAGCCGGCACGGTAAAATGACATTGTGATTATTTAATACTTGAATTTATTAACCTTTTATATTATTTTCTGAACTTAATTAACTGGAGTTGTTATGTATGTTGAAGACAGACCGTGGGGAAGTTTTATTGTGATGGAAGAAGGCCCCAGCTACAAAGTAAAGCGTATCGTAGTAAATGCGGGACAGAGATTAAGTTATCAGTCGCATAAACGTAGAGATGAATTATGGATGGTCGTGAAAGGCAAAGCGTTAGTTACTATAGATGACTCGGAAAAGGAATTGACATACGGAAAAAGCGTTAAAATAAAAAGAAACCGCAAACACAGGGTTGAGAACAGGGAAAATGAGCCGCTCGTGTTCATAGAGATCCAGACCGGAGAATATTTCGGAGAAGATGACATCGTCCGATATCAGGACGATTATAAAAGAAGCTGAAACGGTTGAAAAATATTAAGTTAATTTTCTTGACTATACTTTGTATTATAATTATTTTTACCGCGCAATTTTGTTGAAATAAAGATATTAATATAAACTAATGGAGGAACAATGAAGGCATATCACGCCAGGGAAATCAGAAATATCGCACTCGTCGGGCACAACTCGGTCGGAAAAACGATATTGGCTGAGAGTATAGCTTTCCACACAGGCAAGATAACCCGTATGGGTTCTATCGATGACGGCACCACAATATCGGATTATTCCGTGAATGAGATCGAGAAAAAATATTCTATCAGATCGTCGCTGATCGCGATCGACAACAAAGAAATAAAGTACAATTTAATAGACTGCCCGGGTTATGTTGATTTTATCGGCGAAACCTACAGCGCGGTTAAGGTGGCGGACACTGTCGTGGTAACCGTTTCGGCGGCAAGCACACAGGGTACTGAGGTCGGAACAGAAATGGGTTTCGAAATAGCTCGTCACAATCATAAACCTACCGCGTTTTTCATAAACAAATGCGACTACGAGAACGCGGATTATGATAAAGTGATCTCTGATCTCCAGTCAGCTTTTTCATCTTCCGTTACTGAAGTTCAGTTCCCCATAGGCAAGGGCGAAACTTTCCATGGAATAGTGGATATTTTCGACATGAAAATGTATGCAATGGAAAACGGCAAGCCGGTCGCAAAAGATATTCCTGCCGATGTTAAAGACAAAGCACAAGAGATAAAAAATGCGCTGGTGGAAAATATAGCCGGTTCTGATGAAGCTTTAATGGAAAAATATCTGGATGCAGGCGAGCTTACTCCCGAAGAATTCAATGCGGGATTTAAAAAAGCATTTACCGAAGGGGCTATCTTCCCGGTTTTCTGTGGAAGCGCTATCAAAGGAATCGGAGTTCATTCTCTGCTTGATAAATTCAATACGATATTCCTCTCCCCTGCCGATGTTAAGACCACAGTTATGGAAAAAACTCTGACAGAAGAAATGTCAACAGACGAAACTAAACCTTTCAGCGCATTTGTTTTTAAGACAGTTGCAGAATCTCATGTCGGAGACATGACTTTTTTTAAAATACTTTCAGGAAAACTTTCGTCGGGAACGGACATCAAAAACGGTGATAATGTTGAAAGAGTAGGACTGCTCAATATCGTTACCGGAAAAACCAGGCATGAGGTACCTGAAATATTTGCCGGTGATATTGGAGCTGTTGTAAAGCTGAAATATACAAAAACCAACGACACGCTTACCGACAAATCACTGAACTATGTTATAAAACCGATAGAAATCCCAAAACCGCTTGTCTGGGAAGCTGTCCGTACAAAAGATAAAAAAGACGACGCAAGGATCGGTCAGGCTCTGGCGTCACTTTCAAATGAAGATCCGACTTTCGGATATACTATCGAGCCTGAACTGCATCAGACCATAATTCACGGACAGGGTCAGAAACACATCGAGACCATGATCGAAAAATTAAGAGAAAGATTCAGTATAGAGATCGAAGTTGCCGAGCCTAAAATACCTTACAGGGAAACTATTACCGCCAACGCTGAAGGTTCATACAGGCACAAGAAACAGTCCGGCGGAAAAGGCCAGTTCGGCGAAGTCCACATGAAAGTGCGTCCGAAAGGAAGAGGCGAAGGCTATAATTTCGTTGATGCCATCACAGGCGGATCTATACCTGCCAGATTTATACCGGCAGTTGAAAAGGGCGTAAATGAGACCCTGGTGACCGGGGTTATTTCCGGTTCTTTGGTAGTCGATCTTGAAGTAGAGCTGTTCTTCGGAAAATTCCATGATGTGGATTCATCAGAGATGGCTTTCAAGATAGCATCGAGAACCTGCTTTAAAGAACTTTTCAAAAAAGCCAATCCCATCCTGCTTGAACCGATCTATACATTCAAAATATCGGTACCTGAAGAATATACAGGCGACATCATGGGCGACATATCCACAAAAAGAGGCAGACCGGAAGGTATGGAATCAAAAGCCGGAAAACAGGTAATTACGGCTAAAGTACCTTTAAGCGAAATGTACAGATACGCAACGACTTTAAAAACCATGACGCAGGGAAAAGGATGGTTTGAGCAGGAATTCAGCCATTATGAAGTGGT
>DMTS01000093.1 GCA_003477045.1 Candidatus Delongbacteria bacterium | reverse complement strand
GTCTTCGTCTTCGAATCCGTCTTTATCTTCAGGATCGTCAGGACATTTGTCAACAAGGTCATAAATACCGTCGCCGTCTCTGTCAGGACATCCGTTGAATTCTTTTAGACCGAAGTCGTTAGGACATTTGTCGTCAACATCAAGTATTCCGTCCTTGTCATTATCAGGATCAGGACATCCGTCTTCGTCTTCGAATCCGTCTTTGTCTTCGGCTTCGTTAGGACATTTGTCTTTTATGTCTTCAATTCCGTCTTTATCATTGTCAAGGTCAGGACATCCGTCAATATCCTCGAATCCATCTTTATCTTCCGGAACATCAGGACATGCGTCTTTTTTATTTGGTATTCCGTCTTTGTCCCTGTCTGCGCCTTCTCCCCAGAGAGAGAAATTCAGCCCGGCATCAAAAGTCAGGTTATTATGAAGATCGTCGCCTGCGCTTCCGAAATTATCTATCTCGTTGATAGCAAGTATATGTCGTGCGTCGATTCTGAAAGCGACCCACTCCAACAGAAAATACTTGATACCGAAACCGTAATTCAACAACGGGTCGATATTGCTGTCCATATGCTGAACATCTATATTGTAAGCGCCGCCACCCAATGCCAGATAAGGATTTACCTGATCTTCCGGGAAAAAATTATAGAGAGCGTCAAGATGGAAAGTCCAAAAATCCGCGTCTGTATTTGCCGGTATAAACCTGCCGCCCGGAGTTGTAAATTCTTCACTTGTTTCTGTATCAACATGACCGCCAGTTGCCTCTATACCCCAGTTCTCTGTAATATTATAACCCAGCCTGCCGCCGAAATGAGCTCTGTCATCCAGATTGACATACATGTTGTCCTGATAAAAATATACTCCCATGAACGGAGTCACATCCACCGAACGGACCTTGATCTCAGCACCGGCATAAGCAAAAAATGTCATTATGGCTAATATTGACATTCTGAATACTGTACCTCTTATTCCCATTTAACCCTCCTTCAAATTCCTATTTTAAATTTTTTAATTAATATTTAATCCGTAGCAAAAACAAACTTCCCAAGCCTGTTCAAGCTAATTCTTTGAATCACTCAGTAAATATATATACATATTTTAAAATGAACAAGCATTTTTTTTATATTTTATCATTAACCCCATAAATCTGTCTGTATGCCTCGTACATCATTACTGCTACAGAATTGCAAAGATTTATCGATCTTATTTTATCTGACATCGGGATCATCAGTCCTCGACTTTTATGGGCAGAATGAAACTCTTCCGGCAGGCCGCCGGTCTCTTTGCCAAAAATAAGATAATCTCCTGCCTTGAATTCGGCTTTATAAAAGGATATTTCTGCTTTGGTTGATGCAAAATAGAAATTAATTTCTTTCCTTTTATCAAAGAAAGCTTGAAGAGACGGATAAATTTCACAGTCTAGTTTTTTCCAGTAATCTAGTCCGGCTCTTTTAAGCATTTTATCCGTTATTTTAAAACCCAGAGGTTCTATAAGATGAAGTTTTGAATTCAGTCCGACGCACAGTCTTCCAATATTTCCGGTATTATATGGGATTTCAGGCTGGTACAAAACAATATTAAGAAAGTGTTTTTGCATTTTTGATCAAAAAAAAAGGTCTTAAAAAAGACCTTATTCTGCAGTTTCTATCTTTTCGATAGCAACAAATTGCCTGCCTTGAGCTTTGGTTAAAAATTTTACCTTTCCGGTTTCAAGAGCAAACAAAGTATGATCTTTGCCTATTCCCACATTCAGACCGGGATGAAATTTTGTACCTCTCTGTCTAACGATTATCGAGCCTGCCTGAGCCAACTGACCGCCGAACAGCTTTACGCCAAGTCTCTGCGCATTACTGTCTCGTCCGTTCCTCGAACTTCCGACTCCTTTCTTATGAGCCATATCCGCCTCTTTATATCAATTATTCAATTATTAATTGCTGTTAATCTGCTTTACTTTGATAACCGACAGGTATTGCCTGTGACCTCTTTTAACTTCGTAACGCTTTCTTCTCTTCTTTTTAAAGACAATCACTTTTTTGTCCTTTTTATTCTCAAGGACTTCAAAAACTACTGAAGCTCCTGATATAAAAGGATTTCCGAAATTTAAATTTCCGCCCTCGCCAAGTGCCAGTACTTTTGTTATGGTAACACTTTCGCCTGTCTCTGCTTTCAGCCTGTCAACCTTTAGAACTTCGTCCTGTTTGACGATCTGCTGTTTTCCCGATATTTCAATTACTGCGTACATTATTCGCTCCGCCGCTCGTTAATTTTTGAACTTGCAAATATAATTTAAAGAAACTCTCTTGTCAAGCGATTAATTCTTAATTTTAAACAAATAATTCAGTTGACAATTATACAGCCAAGTTTTATATTTATCGTTTCGGAAAATCAGCCTTCGGGCAATTTGTCCGGGAATAATTAATGAATGCTATTTCTTACTAGTACGGAGGTTTAATTCTTTATGAAAGAGCACAACAACATGATCAGATGGATAATATTCGCTATTTTGTTTTCATGGGCAATCTATGCGCTTATTCCTACTTATCAAACATATTTCTCATCAGAGAAACAAACAGTTGAAAAGATCAAGATCAAGTCGGATCTTTCCAAAGCTTTGGCAAAGCAAGAAAGAGGCGAGGACCTTACAGGACTGGAAAGCAATCTAATTAAAACTTACGGCGAAAAGGCTGATTATCTGTCACTCGCACCTGAAGAGATCGAAAAATTGGCTGCTTTTGAAAAACAGAATCTGAAAAGCCTTGCATTAGGCCTTGACCTTCAGGGTGGTATGCACCTTGTGCTCGAGATAGATTACGATCAGCTCCTGAAAAATAAAGCCACTAAAAAAGACAAGCAGCTCGAGGATATTCTTGCCGCCGCAAAATCAAGAGCGGGTTCAGACAAAGAGATTTACCTTGCTGAAGTAAAAACTGCTTTTTCTGAAAAAAATGTACCGATGAATAATTATTTCGGCAGATCAGGCGAATCGGATGAAAAAATTCTTGCTTCTCTTGACAGCGCTGCAAAAAAAGGCATTACGACTACTCTGGAAGTTTTAAGAAACAGAATAGACCAGTTCGGTATCGCGGAGCCTTCCATACAGCCGAGAGGAAAGCACCGTATCGTAGTCGAGTTACCTGGAGTAAAAGATGAGGAAAGAGCTACAAAACTTGTAAACCAGGCTGCATTTCTTGAATTTAAGATAGTTGCCGATAATGAGATACTTCAGCAGAAAGTTAACGATATCGACATAGTGCTTAAAAACCAGAATGATTATTTAGAGTCAAACGCTATTTCAACAGACTCAGCAGCAGTAAGCAAGGCTGAGACTCCTGCCGTGACAGAAGCTAAAACTGATACCTCTAAAGCGACTGATGCGACCAAGCTTTTCTCTGATTCAGCGGCTGATACTACTGCCGCAGCGGCAACTGATGAAGAGCTTTCAAAGAACAATCCTTTCAAATCTCTTCTTGTCGGGGGACAGAGAGGCGAGATACTGGTAAAAGGCAAGAACAAATTGAAAGTTGAAGAACTTCTTAAGAACGACAATGTAAGGAATGTTCTAGGCAATCACGAATTCGTATGGAAAAACAAACCGGATGTATATAATAATGAAGAGTACTACGAAATTCTTCTTGTTGATAAAAAAGCTTCTCTGGACGGAACTTCTATAGTTGAAGCTTCTGCAAATCTGGCAGGCGACAATTCCGCTACCGGCGGATGGGAGGTTCCTTTTGAACTGAACAGGGACGGCGGAAGAGTATTTGCTGAAGTTACGGGAAAAAATGTCGGTAAAAGACTGGCAATAATACTCGATAACAAACTTTACATGGCACCCAATATTCAGGTAAGAATACCGAATGGCAGAGGTGTGATAACCTTGGGCGGCGGAACTGCCGAAGAAGCCAGAGACATGGCTATCGTATTAAAGGCAGGAGCTCTTGAGGCTCCACTTGAGATTATGGAAAAAAGGATAATCGGACCTTCTCTGGGAAGCGACGCAATAAACAGCTCTGTCAAAGCCTCTCTTGTAGGTTCTTTGCTTGTTGTTATATTCATGATCGCTTTATACAAATTAAGCGGAGTTTTTGCTGTAATAGCGTTATTTCTAAACACGATATTCACGCTTGCGTCTCTAAGCTATTTTAAAGCTACTCTAACCCTTCCCGGTATCGCAGGTATCGTTCTTACAATCGGTATGGCTGTTGACGCCAATATCATAATTTTTGAGCGTATTAAGGAAGAGCTGGGTGAAAAGAACACGATTCTTTCAGCTTTGAATGCAGGATATGACAGAGCGTTTGTAACTATCTTCGACTCGAACCTGACCACATTCATAGCCGGTATAACACTTTATCAGTTCGGAACCGGTCCCGTTAGAGGTTTTGCTCTGACGCTTATGATCGGTCTGATATGGAACATGTACACAGCCGTTGTTATGACAAGACTGCTGACAGATCTGTTCATGAAGAAAAACGCAAAATCTATAAGTATATAAGCTTCCGTAATCAAAGGAGAAATAAAATGGCTTTAAAAACAAAATTCGATTTTATGAAATTCAAGATGACCGCTCTATTGATCTCGGCGTCTGTTATCGTAGTCGGATTGCTCTTTATCGTAATGCAGAAAGGTCTGGATTATAATATTGAATTCAACGGCGGGTATCTGATGCAGGCCGGATTTTATGAGAAAGTGAACATTTCAGATATAAGGAACGCATTTTCAGCAGGAGATTTCGCGGGTATTGAAATACAGGAATTCAGCGACCAGAATACAGAAAAATTCGGAACTGAAGTGGTGCTTAAAGTAGAAACCGCTCAGCAGGATATTAAAACTCTCGAAAAAAACATAACTGAAGTCCTGAACACAAAATTCGGAAAAGATAAATATGAAGTAAGACAATCAACAAGCATAGGACCCAAAGTGGGTGATGAGCTGAAAAGTTCAACAATTCAGGCAATATTCTGGACGGTTCTGCTTATTCTTTTATACATTACAATAAAATTCCAGTTTAAATTTGCGGTTGCAGCCGTTATGGCCCTTGTTCATGATGTTTCAATAACTGTCGGAATACTTTCTATACTCGGTTTCTTCTTCGGTTATGAAATTTCACTTCCCGTTATTGCAGCTCTTTTGACTATTCTCGGTTATTCCCTAAACGACACTATCGTTGTTTTTGACAGAATAAGAGAGAATATAAAGAAACTTGAAGGCATGGATTTTGAAAAGATGGTTAATACTTCGATAAATGAAACTCTCGTCAGAACATTACTTACAGGTGCATGCTCCTTCATGGTCGTTATTATCCTGATCATATTCGGCGGAGAAGTTATCAGAGATCTGACGGTTACTCTTCTTATCGGTATGATCGTCGGTACCTATTCTTCAGTATATGTTGCAGCACCGATTGTCGTAGTCTGGGAAAATTTTCACCACAGGAAGAGACACCTGAAAAAAGCGTGATCAAAACCGTTAAAACTTTAAACAAGTTTAGAGTTTCTAAACTTGTTTTTTTTTGGAGGATAATTAAATGAGCGTTAGGATAGCTGTCGGGGCTCAGTGGGGAGACGAAGGAAAAGGAAAAATAATTGACCTTTTAAGCTCAGGCGCAGATCTTGTTGTGCGTTATCAGGGCGGAGCAAATGCGGGGCACACCGTTAAGATCGATGACAAAAAATTCATTCTACACATGATCCCTTCAGGCGTGCTGAATAAAAACACCGTTTCTGCGATCGGAAACGGAGTAGTATTCGATTATGATTCATTTATTTCAGAACTTGATATATTGAAAAATGCAGGCATAAGACCTGAAGGAAGACTGTTCATAAGTCCGTACGCTCATGTAGTCATGCCTTATCACAAGGAGATCGACAGGGCTGTTGAAAACAATCGTAAAACAAAGATCGGTACAACTTTTAAAGGCATCGGTCCGGCTTATCAGGATAAGATCACGCGATGCGGAATAAGAGTAGTGGATATTTTGGATAAAGAGTATTTTCCTGTAGTTCTAAAGAGCAATATTGACTCGAAAAATCAGCTTTTTGAAGCTTTGTACGGTGAAAAGAATAAATTCGACTTTAATGCTATCTATGCCGCATGCCTTGATAAATTTGAAACTGTTAAGCCGTATGTTAAAGATGTTTCTATTATGATCGAAGAAGCTCTCGAAAATAAAAAATCGATCCTGTTCGAAGGCGCACAGGGAACGCTTCTGGATATCGATCACGGAACATATCCCTTTGTAACATCCTCGAATACGACAAGCGGCGGAGTATGTACCGGGACCGGCATAAGCCCTACTAAAATTGACAGCGTAATCGGCGTTATGAAAGCTTACACAACAAGAGTCGGCAACGGTCCGTTCGTAACTGAACTTTTTGACGACGCCGGTAAACATTTATCTGAAAAGGGGTTCGAAGTCGGGGCAACTACCGGAAGGCCGAGGAGATGCGGTTATTTCGACGCCCTCATAGCCCGATACTCGGTAAGAGTGAACGGGATTTCATCGCTGGCGCTGACAAAGATAGATGTCCTTGGAGGACTTGAAAAAATAAAAGTCTGTGTCGGCTATAAATATAAAAATGAAATTTTAAAAGAATTCTTGCCTGTTTCCAATGTTCTGGAAAAATGCGTACCTGTTTATGAAGAACTGGACGGATGGCAAGAAGATATTTCAGAAATAAAAGAATATAACGATCTTCCTGCAAATGTTAAAAAGTATATTGATTATATTGAAAAGATCACTAAAGTCCCTGTCGAGATCGTATCGGTCGGTCCCGAAAGAAATCAGTCAATATTCAAATAATGAAAAAAGCCTCAATCCGAGGCTTTTTTTAATTTTCCGGATTGCGCAATTACATCAGAATTAGAGCGACTATGTATGCTACATAAAAGGATATCAGCAAACCGCCTTCGAGCCTGTCTATCTTTCTATTTTTTCCGGTAAAAATAAAAGTGAACACTAATAAGCTTGCAAATATATTAACAAATATATCAATATTCGACAAAGGCTGTTTTCCAACCGGATAAATTACAGCGGATGCTCCTAAAACGTAAAATATGTTGAAAATGTTCGACCCGACAATGTTCCCTATCGCAATATCTACATTTTTCTTTTTCGCGGCTACAACCGAAGTAGCAAGTTCTGGAAGCGATGTACCGATTGATACGATAGTCAGGGCTATTACCCGCTGAGATATTCCGAGATCGGTCGCCAGTTCAACTGCATAGGTCACGATTACCTTACCTCCGATCACCAGTAAGGCTAATCCCGTAATGACCAGAATTACAGCTTTTTTTACTGAAAATGATTTTACGGGCACCGTTTCAGTATAGCTGCCGGTCTTCATCATCTGGATATTATAACCTATGAATATAACGAAAAACAGCAGCAGAATTATTCCGTCAACCCTATTAACTACAGAAACTGTTCCGCTGTCAAGAAACATATCGTTGGCTACGACCAGCAGGACTACAGAAGAAAGCAAGCAAAGCGGAATTTCGATCCATGTAGTATTGGTTTTTACAGTCAGCGGATAGGTTATTGCGGCAACACCTAAAATGCCGAACAGATTGAATATATTGCTTCCCAGCACATTGCCCAAAACAATATCTGAATTATGGTCTATTGATGAGAACACATTCACGATAAGCTCGGGAGCAGAAGTGCCGAACGCAACGATCGTAAGGCCGATCACAATATTCGGTATATCCATCCGCTTAGCTAATGAAGATGATGCGTCAACCAGCAATTCAGCACCGTAGATTAATGGTATAAAACCCAAAATCAAAAAAAATAGGCTCAGCATCAGCTTATTCCCTGTATGTATCCGTTATTTTGTTGTTCTGATCAACTTTGACCGTTATGCTTTTAAAATTCTTTAGTTCTTCTTCAGAATAATCGGCATAACTTATGATGATTATAATGTCCCCAGGCTGAGCAAGTCTTGCGATCGCGCCGTTCATGCATATCGTGCCGCTGCCTCTCTCGCCTTCGATCGTATATGTTTCCGCCCTTGATCCGTTGTTTATATTGACTACCTGGACCTGTTCCCCGACCAGTATATCCGCTGCCTCTAAAATGTCTGAGTCTATCGTAATGCTCCCCTGATAATTCAGATTGGCATCTGTAACTGTAGCTCTGTGTATTTTAGATTTTTTCATTCTGCGGAACATTTTGTCCACCTTTTTTTAAAAATTAAAAACGGCCTGTAAGATAGTAAAATTGACCATAGTTGTCAAGTTTATAAGGTAACAGGCCGGCATAATAAACAAAGTCATTCGGCTGTGGTTTTTTAGATCTTATCTTGTCAGATCCAGCAGCTCAGCACTGAAACCGTCTTCCTTGGATGTGTTTCCTTCGAACCATACACATATCACATCACCGTCAGCCAGCCCTTTTTGCCTCCATGCCTCATCGATAAGAGTAAAAGGCATCTTTTTTTCTTCGCCGATCACCGTTTTAACCGTCATGTCCGGACTTCCGGATCTTAACCTGACAACCTGTCCTCTTTTGAATTTAGCCATTTATGCTCCTCAGTTCTGCTTTTGTTATACTTTCTACTAATCTCAATATAACTTTGTTATCCTTCAATCACAACAATAAAGTTAAATAATTTCATCAAATCTATAAATTTACCAACGGAATTGTTATTTTTTCAAGCTGATATTTAAAATACCTGTCTGTCATACTTGCGATAAAATCCCTAACTTTTTCCGCATTTTTTGTTCTGCTCATATATTCTTCGTTCTTCTGGTCGAGAAAATGTCTGTAAATGTCAGAATTTCTGTTCCCTGTTTCAATATCTTCGGAAAAAGATTCAAAAAGTATATTGAATCCTTTCTCGATCTTCCTTCTTTCGGGCTTCAGTTTGTCGTTCAGGTATATCGCTCTGTAATTAAACTGTTTGAGTTCCCTTAGCGCATCTGCCGTCTTTTTAGAAAATTCTAGATGGTTTTTGTTCCAGCTGTTAACTATTATATCTTTTACAAGCGTATCAATTATTGAACTGTTGTTTTTCCCGAGTATATTTGAAACATTTTGGGGAATGTCGCTTCTTGATAACAGACCCAGATGTATTGCGTCCTCTATATCTGTTCCTATATATGCTATCGTATCCGACATCCTGATAACACATCCTTCAAGCGTCATAGGAACATCCAAAGGGTCTGGAATAAATTTTCTGTCAAGATATTTTAGAACATCAGATTCCGTTTTATCGGGATCTGACGCAAGTCTGTCTTCATCGATCTCGCCGTTGTGAGAAACGATCGCATCTCTGGTTTGAAGCGTTAGGTTCATCCCCTTGCCTTTATAAGACATTTTTTCTACAATATAAAGGCTGTGAACATTGTGTGAAAATCCTCCGATCCCGTAATCTTTGCAGAGCCTGTCCAGATATTTTTCGCCGTCATGACCGAAAGGAGTGTGTCCGAGATCGTGCCCGAGGGCAGCCGCTTCTATCAGATCCTGATTTAGAGAAAGAGCCTTCCCTATTGTTCTGGCAACCTGAGCAACATACTGAATGTGAACTATCCTGTTTGTTATCTGCT
>DMTS01000024.1 GCA_003477045.1 Candidatus Delongbacteria bacterium | reverse complement strand
TGTATCTGATCGGCTCAACAGATATTACGCCTACGCCAATCCCTCTCATCGTACCGCTTACAGTTACAGATGCGATAGGAGATTCATTGAATTTTGAAGACTTATAAGCGCTCTCGTTATAAATAAAAAGCCTGTCTTCAGGTTTTGAACTTTTTGAATAGCTCGGCTGAGCCGGCATAAGAGGGTTCATTATACCAAACTCAGAAAGTTTGTAGCTTTTTGTTTCGTAGCTGACAACTTCAACTTCTGGAGTTGCGCCGAAGGGCATAGCTATCATTTTGTTGTACGCAGGCATAGCAGGCGTACCTGTTATCCCGGTAAGAGTGCCTTCGTCAATAGTAACAGAGGTAAACACACCCTTTTCTGTTGTGACGTCGGCATAATTGATGTCCCTAACACTAAATCCCAGCTCCAGATAATTCTCAGACTCTCCGGCAATGTTGTACCCGGTTACCTTTGAATTATCAAGTACTGCTTTATTCGCAGCAAAGAGCGAAACCGCTGCTGCAAGTAACAATACAACTAGTTTCTTCATGAATCCTCCTCAGATTTTTTATATTTTCAAGTATTTCAATGCTTGTCAAAGCACCTTAGCTATAGAGTTTAAGACTTGATTCAAAATAATACCTTAAAGTCTGATTGTCAACTCTTTTAATAAAATATTTTACAATAAAAAAAAGCCGTTAAAAAACGGCTTTTAATTCGGAAATATGACCTTATTCCTGGCTGATAGCGTCAGAAGGACATACAGCAGCGCAGGCTCCGCAGTCTATGCAGGCGCTCGGGTCGATCTTGTAGATGTCGCCTTCTGAAATACAATCTACAGGGCATTCAGGTTTACAGGCACCGCAGGCAACGCATTTGTCAGAAATTACATGAGGCATTTTTTACTCCTTGTTTATCTTTTAAGATTTAATTCCACAAGTTCAAGTTAAATAAATTAAAATCGAATGTCAATAAATTCCTTAATAACTTTTTTTTTAGTTTTTTTATCAGTTACACACTTCTTCACCGATATTCATTCCTGTCCCTGCCTGCTTTCAGATTTACTATTCCAGCCATCAGCGTTTTTATACTTTCTGAAACGGACAGTCTTTTGAGCCTGTTTGCCGCATTAAGCCACCTGTCAGAATAAAATACAGCTTTTCTTTCCGATCCTTTTACATTCCTGAAACAGCTTTCTATGCTTTCAATTGCGTGATCAAAGTTATGTATCTTTAGAGATTCGTCACATAATTTATCAAGTATCTCGATCGCTTTTTTATTTTCGCCTTCTTTTTCATAACACAGGCTTATACTTATCAATGCAGAGAGAGCCTGTCCCGAAAAGCGGTCAGCCTGAGACACTGCCAGCATATCTTCAAAATAAGCCCTTGCGATCTTATATTTTCCCTTGTGGAATTCAAAACTTCCCGACAGCTCGAAAAACATTGAAGAGGCTTCTGGATCTTTGATCTCATTTTTAATATTATACATTTCCTGAACAGTTATTTCTGCAGAAGGGAACATGCCCTTCTTCAGCTGGGATAAGCCTTTCAGACATTTGGCTATGGCGAACATATCGGTACCGCTACTTCCGTCCAGAAGTTCAGCTTCGGTTACAGCTTCTCTGTATCTTGCTGATTCGTAAAGCATCCGCACTTTAAGCACTGTTGCTTTTGAATAATATTCATTGCCTGAACCGGACATCATCTCCATGACTTTATCGCATAGATCTATCCCTTTTCCGTAATCTTTCTCAGCTCTATATATCTCAGCTTCGAGAAGGAAAGACCATGCTGCGTCATCTTTGGCAGGATCTCTTTTTACGTACTCCCTTAACAAAATAGCTGCCGGTTCGTAACAAAAGATATCATAGTACCTTAAAGCCATGCTTTTAATGTTTTTCTTTGAGTTGTTTTTGTTACTTACAGATTCATGTTGATTTTTTTTCAATTTGAGAAGGTTATGAATTTCGGAAAGTTTTATTTTGAAATCAAGCTCGTTCTTACCGTCTTTAAGTGATGATATCAGGACTTCATTTTCGTAATTAAAATGAAATACTGCATCCATATTCTCATATTCCAGACATCTGCGCAGGACACTCAGGCTGCATTTATCTAAATAATCGGCGTTGTCGATAAATATAAATGTTCTGTATATACCCGAATAGCTCATGAACAGTGACACGGACACATCGTCGATCACCCCATTCAGAGCCCTGTCTATAAATTTTCCGCCATATTCAGTTATCCCTAAAAATCTGGAATAAAGATCATAATTATGGCTTTCCTTAATATCGGCAAGCATTTTTTTAAGAGCGTAGCTTCTATCCGAAGAAAAGTTCTCTAAAAAACCGTTGATAAGTTTTATTATAGTAAAATAGGGTGTGTTTTGGGTTTCATTTTCGCAAATTGCAGAAAATATTTTTCCGTTTTTTGAAGATATTTCTGAAAAAGCTTTGGATAAGGTACTTTTTCCGCTTCCTTTTTCACCCGCTATAAAAACCTTTCTAACCGTTCCGTCCGAAACAGCAGCTCTGTATTTTGATAATTCTTCATCCCTTCCGGTTATCATTTCGTGAACAGGACTTTCTTTTTTTGAAAAACCTTTCAGGCTGGATATTTTATATCTCGTTTTTATTCCTTTGAACCCTTTTTGCCTGAAATTTTCAAACACGGCATCATTCATCTTTGAGGAAGAAACACCTGAAACGATAATTTCATTTGATACTGCTGAATTCATCAGCTTTAAGCAAGTGCCTAAAACCTCTCCTGCGCACATAAATTCGTGCCTTTCAGGCGATCCGGATATCCCCAAATAACCCGTACCTGAATTTATAGCCATTCTCAGTACTTTGTTATTACCGGATTCCTTTAGAATTTCAAGAGCGCATTTTGCGGCATTTTCTTCAGAATACGTGCATGGTTCAATTACGCCGAACAGAATGGTCACTTTATTGTCACCGGATTTTAGATCAGTTCTTAACGGCAGTCCGCCGTGATCAGAAGATATCCTGAAAATACTTGTAAGAAGTTCACTCAGCCCTGCATGATCGAATCCAGCCTCATAATCTTTTGCAGATAAACCTACACTTAGAACCGTAAAATTTCTGAATTCGCCGTAACCTGTTCCTTTTTCCCTGTCAATATCTGATATGACTTTTCTTGTAAATAATTCAATTTTATTTATTTTACCCGGTCTGGACATCTGCGGCGGCGGCTCAAAGAGTTCTTCGATTTTCTCGGAAATATAATAGTATCCTTCCTTTGTTTTGAAGTCGCAGATCCCGAGTCTGAATCTCATACTGCAGTTCACGAGAAACTCCCCTTTATCCGCGGCATGCGAGCATTCAGCAGCTTTATCTAGCGCTGCACCTGCTATGAAATAGTCTTTTTCACTCTTCCCAAGCTGCCCAATTATCGTTTCTCCATAAGCAGCCCCTGCTTTGAATCCGACTAGGAACCTTCCGAATGGATTTTTTATACTTTTCAGATCTTTCATCAGGTTCAAAAGCTCTATCCCGCAGTTGTTCACCGATCTTGAAGGTGTTGTCTCAGGAAAGAACGCAACTATAGAATCTGTACTCAATTTATATACCGACCCGCCTCTTTTATATATTGTTTTAAAAAGAGGCTCAAAGATCTCTGTCAATGCAGAAGAAACGGCCTTCGCACCCTGGTCTCCCTGATCCGATAATTTGTCGCACATCGTCTGCATTCCATGTATTTCGGCATAGATAACATAACCTCTTATCACGATATAATTATTTTTCAATATATCATGATAATTATCGATAAAATGTTGAGGTATGTATTTGGATAACATGTCCCTGCCTTTTCTATGGTTTCTCCTACAATATAATGTATTATATGTAAAAAGAAAACTTCTTTTTTAAGGTAGAGTGGACTTTAGAACTCGAGAATATAATCGCATTCCTGAACATGTTTTTCTAAAAGACATCCGCCGACAACCTCGCCGAAAGTAAGATATCTGATCTCGTTTTCCGCGTTTATCACGATCCCGGTATCGGGATCTGTTCCGGTTTTTATCATACTTTTGCAGAATTTTTCCGCTTCCTTCTGAACGTCATCCGAAATCTCTCCGCAGTTGAAGTAGTAGTAGTTTCCGATGCTTTTACAAATAGTGTGACACATTTTCGCCTCCGTTTTTTTGTCATCAGAGGCAATATAAAAAGAGTTGAGTGTCATCTAGTGACACTCAACTCATAAAAATGTATTTTTTTTAATTTTTTTTTACCAGGCTTCAACAAAGGCTGTATCGTTATACATATCCTCAAGTCTCTTCTTATGTCCTTTCTCCATCTTTGAAAGTTCCATGAAAGTTTCTTTCTGGGATTTGTCGGCGCTTGCCTCGGCGAATTCTTGGTACATTTTCATGGCGGCTTCTTCTTTTTTCATCGCCAGGACTATTGCGTCTGTATATTTCATTTCCGCTGTAAGTTTGGGAAGCGGGAGTGTTTCCGAAATTTTATAGTCTGCGGAGTCTTTGAATTTTAGTGTTTTCATGCTGTCGTCAAGGTATCCGAGAAGAAGCGATTTATGACCGGATTCCTCTTCGGCAAGTTCTTTGAACAGAGCTTTTAAAGAAGGTTCATTAATTTTTAAAGATGCTTTTCTGTAAAATTCAAAAGCCTCTTCCTCGTTTTTAACAGCCAGTTCCATTATTTCAGCAAATTGCGATGAATTCATAATTCTCTCCAAGTTTGTTTGATTTAATTTATGCAAAAATAATCTTCAAGTCAAGTTAACTATTAAGTAAAATATCTTATTCGTTTTGATCACAGTCTCCCTTCCTTATTATAGCTGTAATAACCGCTCTCAGCTATAATAACATGGTCAACAAGAGGGATCTGCAAAATCTCGCCGGTCTCTTTAAGCATTTTTGTGATCTCATCATCGTTTTTTGAAGGCTGAGCCTCTCCAGAAGGATGATTGTGAACTACGATTATGGAATTTGCCGAACAGTCGATCGCAGTTTTAAAAACCTCTCTTGGATGGACAAGGGTGCCAGAAAGATGTCCCACACTTATATTTTCGTCATGGATTATCATGCTTTTTGTGTTTAAGTATAACCCTCTGAACACTTCTTTTATGAAGCCTGACATTTCTTTTGTATGACCGTAAATGTCTTCAGGGCCTCTTATCAGGGTTTTTCTTTTTACCGACGGGCTGTAAAATCGTCTTCCCAGCTCAAATGCGGCGACGAGCTTGCATGAATTAACAAGTCCGATCTTAAGCATTTGATCTATCTTTGCCGGATCTTTTATCTCCGCTATCGTTTTAGATCCGTAGTCGCGGATTATTCTTTCTGAAATCGCGAACACGCTTTCGTACCTGGAACCTTTGCCGATTATAACGGCGATAAGGTCTGAGATACTCATGTCGTCCGTTCCACCTTCCAGCATTGTTTCTCTCGGAAATGCTGTCCTCCCGTACTTTTTGACTATGTAGTCACTTACCTGCATAACAATGTTTCCTCAATTCTTTTTAAACCTAAGGCATAATAATACAACATCAGTGTCATCTAGTGACCCTCAACTTTCTTAAAAAATATAATTTCACTTGATTTTTCCACCTGAATTTGATTTATTCCGACCTATGTATAAATTAAAAGTTAAAAGATTATCCGACAACGCAAAACTCCCTGAATACGCGCATCCCGGAGACGCCGGAATGGATGTTTTTTCTAATGAAGAAAAACTTATACGCACAGGCGAATCCGCTCTGATTAAAACAGGTATCACGATAGAGCTTCCTGCCAACTCGGAAGCCCAGGTAAGACCGAGAAGCGGCCTTGCTCTGAAAGAGGGAATAACCGTTCTGAACACTCCCGGAACGATAGATGAAGGCTACAGGGGAGAAGTCGGCGTTATTCTGATAAATCACTCGAAGAAGGATTTTTTAATAACAGCCGGAATGAAGATCGCCCAGATGGTGATAAGCCCGGTATATCAGGCTGAAGTGATCGAAGTTGATGAACTTTCCGATACGCACAGAGGTGAAGGCGGGTTCGGTTCTACAGGTCACTAACGGTAAATAATTCCTAAAATCTTATCCATATCTTTATAATCTAAAAATGGTAATTGTCCCGGAGCTGTCGGTTTTTCATCATCCGGATAAGCATAAACGATAGGCGAGCCGTTTATATAAGCTTTGAGTCTGCCTTTTTTTCCAGTTTCACCCATCGGAACAGGGATTATTCTGTCATTAACCTGCATCAGAGAAAGCAGAAGTTCGTTGTCTTCTTCAGAATTGGCAAGGCAGGCTATCTTTATATAATGAGGCTCGTAAATATCCGCTTCGTTAATTATCCCGTTCAGAAATTCCCTGTCCGGAGTTGATTGAAAATTATGATACGATAGCATTATCTTTTTTTCTTTGTTCTTCGCATGGCTAACCGCCAGTCTGATCTCATCCGACGGCAGATTCAGACTGACATCCACGAGATCTGCTCCGTAATCAATGCTTTTCAGCGTGAAATCCATGCTTTTCTGGATATCGGAGATATCGGAATATGTGCAGATGCTTGTTTCGGCATTGCAAAGAAGGATGCCTAGATCATCAGGATCCGCTTTTATCAGATCGAGCCTGAGTTCTACATTTTTATATTTTTCTATGAGCTCAACGCATTTGTCAATATCAGGATTTGATATACTAACGAATATCATCTATCAGTCCTTTCAGTTTTTTCAGTTCGATACCTTGAATAACAGGTTCGCCGATATCTTTCAGCAGCACGAGATCTATTTTGTCTGAATTTTTCTTTTTATCCTGAATAATTGATTCAATTATCTGTTCAGTTGAAATTTTAGCCGGAATTTCGAAAGGAAGAGAGTTCATTTCGAGAACTTTCTTAACCTTTGCGGTCACTTTCTTATCTAAACCGGCCAGCTTTTCAGAAATTCTGCATGCCGCGATCATTCCGATAGAAACCGCTTCGCCGTGCATCATTTTTTTACTGTTAAGTTCAACTGCGTGACCGACCGTGTGACCGAAATTCAAAATCTTTCGAATCCCTTTTTCTGTCGGATCCTGCAACACAATTCCTTCTTTGATCTCCGCTGAAGTCTTTACGGCTTCATTTAGTTCCGCTTTTGAAAACTCTGATAGCAGTTCTTTAGTCAGAAGCTGAAACAGTTCCTTATCTCCGATTATAGCAGTCTTTATGACTTCAGTCGCTCCATTGTTAAAATTCCGTATATCCAGCGTCTTTAAAAATGATGTGTCGATAATAATCCTGTCAGGCTGTTTGAATGTGCCTATCATATTCTTGAAGCCTTTAAAATTGACCCCGTTCTTTCCTCCGATCGC